>DASRIK010000024.1:0-2650 GCA_035650035.1 Burkholderiales bacterium
GCGCTTCCGCGAGCGCTTGCCGCGTGTCCTCGACACCATAACGGCCTTCGTACCGGTCGCAATCGTTCGGCTTGCCGTCCGAGAGGAGCAGCAGTAGCCGACGGTGCGCGGGCTCGCGCATGAGCGTGGCCGTCGCATGCCGCAGCGCAGCGCCGGCACGCGTGTATTCGTCCGGCTCGAGTGCCGCGACGCGGCGCGTGAGGCCGGGCCCGGGACGCTCGTGGAATGCCTTGAGCTCGCGAACGCGAACGTCGCCAGGTCCATAGCCGGAGAATGCCTGCACCGCGAATCGCACGCGCAAGGCTTCGAGCGCCGTCGATACGATCACGAGCGCTTCCTTTTCGAGATCGATGATGCGGTGCGCTCCGCCGCACCATGATTCCGTCGATGCGCTCACGTCAATCAGAACGAGCAGTGAGAAATCCCTGCGCGCGGGGCGATGAGCGAGATACAGCGCCTCGGCTTTCGGCAGGCGTGCACGGAGATCGCCGTATGCGCTCACGTACGCGGCGAGGTCTATCTCGTCGCCTTCCGACTGCGCAAACTGCAGCGAGCGCCGTGAGCGCAACGCTTCGAAACGGCGCCGCACCCCCGTAAGCGTCGATCGGTGACGCGCGAGCACGTCCTCTACCCATTTCGCTGCTCCTTGCGGGGCCTCCTGGATGCGAACCGTCGCCGCGCGATCGCGGTATGCGGCGATCGTATAGTCCCATTCCGGATAGGCGAGCGCGTGCGCCGAACCCGCCGCGTTTGGAGATGCCGCGCGTGCGCCCCGCACGGGCAGCTCGTCTTCGCCGGCAAAGAGCTCACGCGAGCTTCCGGGTGTCGATACGAGCCGCAACTCTTCGAGATCGGACACCGACTCGCCCGCACCCTGGATATCTTCATCGGGCTGCTTATCGACGGGACGCTGCAATCCCATCGCATCCTCGGCGTGCTCGCTCGGCTGGTTCGTCTGGATCATCCACACGCCGGTCTGCTCGTCGTCTTCATCTTCGGCGGCACGGCGCGAGCGCGGCCGCCGAGCGATCCGTACGCTGCGCGGGTGCGACGACGGATTAGCGGAATCTGCGCCCGCCGCGTACGTGTCAGGCGAGGCATCGGCCTTCAAAAAAACGCCGAGCAGGACGTCAGGTGCCAGCCCGGAATAACGCTCGTCGCACCGGAGCCGCGCGGCGTTCGTGCACGCCCATGCGAGCGAAGCCTGCGGATCCGGCGCCTGATGAAGAGCGCCGCTCCGGAGGAACTCCCTATACAGTGCCTCGACCGGGCGCAGCGCTTTCTGAATACGATCGGCCGGGCAACGTGACGCGAGGAGCTTACCCCGCAGCTTCGCCAGCGGACGAGTCAGGCCAGCGAGGCGCGCCGCGAGCTGCGCATCGACGGCCGCGGTTTCGCTCACGAGAAACAGATCCTGCACGAGTAGCGATGCCGACCAGGGAAACATTCGAGCGCTTCCGCGCACGACGCGAAGCGCCTGGTGCAACGCTACGATCCTGTACAGGTCGAGGGCATCCGTCTCGGCCGGTGCCCACCGCGGCGGCAGGAAAATCGCCAAGCCGTCCGTCCCCGGCAGCGCTTCGCGCGGCCGCTCGCGCCCGCCGCGCTCGAAAAGACGCGAGAGCATGGTGCGTGGCGGCGGTGGCGTCGCCGAGCGGATCGGGATGGGCGCGCCCAGGGCCGCTTCGAGCAGCAGCTCGAGGCGCGGACGGATATCGACCAGCGCAACATCCGCGGATGACGCTATATGCGGGCGATTGCGGCGCCAGAGGTCGATCGCGTACGAAGTCGCATGCCGTGCGGCGTCGACGATGACGTCTTCAGCTTCGGGCATTTACGCGAACGTCGCCGTGACGAGGTCGCGCATCGCGGCAAGTAACGTGAGGTCGTCCGACAAAGGCGTGACGATCGCCACGTCGCATGCCCGACAGCGCTCGACACCGCTCGCCATCAGATGCCCAGCGGCGACGAGGAGGCGCGTGCTGGGCACCTCGGCAAGCCCGCGGTCCTGCAGCGTACGCAGTCGCTCGGCCAGCGACACGAGTGCACGCGCGTCGGCGGTATCGACGCCGGTTTCGTGCGCCACGACGCGCGTCTCCCGCTCCGGTGTGGGGAACGTGAAATCGAGGGCGATGAAACGCTGGCGCGTGCTCGGCTTCAGGTCCTTCAGCGCGTGCTGATAACTCGGGTTATACGAGATGACGAGCTGAAAGCCCTCGGCCGCTTCGATGAGCTCACCGGTTTTGTCGATCGGCAGAACGCGCCTGTAATCTGCGAGCGGGTGTATGACTACCGTCGTGTCCTGACGCGCCTCCACGATCTCGTCCAGGTAACAGATGGCGCCTTCCCGCACGGCGCGCGTGAGTGGCCCATCCTGCCACACGGTCTCGTCGTCGCGCACCAGGAAGCGTCCGATCAGATCGCTCGCGCTCAGGTCGTCGTGGCAGGCCACCGTAACAAGGCGGCGTCCGAGCCGCCACGCCATGTGCTCGACGAACCTCGTCTTGCCGCATCCGGTGGGGCCTTTTAGCATCACCGCGAGCTTTCGGCCGTGCGCCTGCTCGAATAGCGTCACCTCGTCGGCCGCCGGCACGTAGTAGGGCTCTTCGCGAATACACCGGAGCCCGTCCCCGACTCCTGCGCGACCCGT
>DASRIK010000025.1:0-6961 GCA_035650035.1 Burkholderiales bacterium
AGCAGGCGCGTCATCTTGCCCACGAAGTGGCGTTCGTGCTGGCGACCGAGCTGCGCGCGCACGGCATCGACTTGAGCTTCGCGCCCGTCCTCGACGTCGACTACGGCAACAGCAGCGTTATCGGAAACCGCGCTTTCCACAGCGACCCCGACGTCGTGGCGGAGCTTGCCACCGCAGTGATGCAGGGCCTCAAAGAAGGCGGCATGGGTGCGGTGGGCAAGCATTTTCCTGGCCATGGTCACGTGCGTGCCGACTCACACCTCGAGTTGCCCGTGGACGATCGAGCGTATGCGGATATCGAGCTTGCCGACCTCGTGCCTTTCAAACGGCTCATGCGGGCCGGCCTGCCCGCAATCATGCCGGCGCATATCGTGTTTCGGCAGATCGATGCACGACCGGCGGGATTCTCGCCGGTGTGGCTGAAGCGCATTCTCCGCGAAGAGCTGCACTTCGACGGCCTCGTTTTCAGCGACGATCTCAGCATGGAAGGCGCGCGTACCTTCGGTGGAATTACGGCGCGGGCGCAAGCGGCGCTCGAGGCCGGTTGCGACATGGTGCTCGTGTGCAACGACCCGGCGGCGGTGGATACGCTTTACGGAAGCTTCGATTACAAGATGCCCCCGGTCTCGCTGGTGCGGCTGGCGAGGCTGCATGGCCGCAGCGGCGCCGAGACCATGGTGAAGCTCCGCGAAGAAGCACGTTATGTCGCGGCTCTGGACGCGATTGCCGGCCTGGGACACGCGGACGGCGAGCTGCCTCTCGCATGAGCGCGCACGCGCACGGGCATACACACTCGCATTCGCACTCGCATACGCACGAGCCTGGGCGTCCCGCGTTCGCCGCCGCGCTCGCGATCACGTTCGGCTACGCACTGGTCGAGCTCGCGGGCGGGATCTGGTCCGGGTCGCTCGCTCTTGCGAGCGATGCCGGGCATATGTTTTCGGACGCGCTTGCGCTTGCCCTGGCGGCAACCGCGGCGTGGATCGCGCGACGTCCTCCCGGACTGAAGCATTCCTACGGTCTCGCGCGCGCCGAGGTGATTGGCGCGAGCCTGAACGGGCTTTTGATGCTTCTCATCATCGTCGTGCTGGTAGTGGAAGCCGTGCAGCGACTGCTCGCACCTCGCCCCGTGATGGCCGGGGCAGTCATGGCAATCGCTGCAATCGGTCTCGTGGTGAACGGGGCGGTCGCTTTCATCCTGAGCCGCGGCCACCATACGCTCAACGTGAGAGGCGCGCTGGTACACGTGATCGGGGACCTCCTGAGCTCGATCGCAGCGCTCATCGCCGGCGCCGTGATTTACGTAACCGGCTGGCTGTTGATCGACCCGATACTTTCGCTCGTCATCGCCGTGCTCATTCTGACGACGACACTCAAGCTGCTGCGCGATACCCTGCACGTGCTCATGGAAGGCGTTCCCGGGGCCGTCGATCTCGCGGATATCGGTCGAGCGCTTGCGGAGCTTCGCGGTGTCTCCGAGGTGCACGACCTGCACGTGTGGAGCATCGGCAGCGACCGCGCGGCGCTCTCCGCACACCTGGAGATCGAGCAGCTCGAGATGTGGCCGGCGATTCTCCACGATGCGCGGCACGTGCTGCGAGAGCGGTTCGGCGTCGATCACGTAACGCTGCAGCCGGAGCTTGCGCCGGCGTTGCGGCTGCCGCGGCAGGCCCCGGTGACGATCTGGCCGCGCGGCGAGCGGCCTTCTAAACAGTGAGGAGTGATGCACGAGGTGATGGAAAGCCGCAGGGTGCCGCGGTGACGCACTCTCGCCGGAATCGTGGGGTGCGTCGATGACGCACCGCGAACATCAAAGTGAAACAGCAGCGCTCCTCGAGTGCCGCGCCTGCCCGCGCCTCGCAGGCCATCTCGACGAAGTGCGGCGGCTGCGCCCGGACTACCACGCAAAGCCTGTTCTGCCGTTCGGGGACGAAGCGCCCCGGCTTCTCGTCGTAGGCCTCGCGCCGGGGATGCACGGCGCCAACCGGACCGGCCGCCCGTTTACGGGGGACTACGCAGGCATCCTGCTGTACGAGACGCTCCATCGGTTCGGCTACGGCAGCCAGGCCAATGCGGTTTCGGTGGATGACGGCTTGCGGCTGACGGGCTGCCGCATCACGAACGCGGTGAAATGCCTGCCGCCGCAGAACAAGCCGGAGCCGGGGGAGGTCCGCCGCTGCAACGTGCATCTCAAAGCAGAGCTCGACGTCCTGCCTCCGCGATCGGCAATCCTCGCGCTTGGCGCTATCGCGCACCAGGCCGTGCTCATGGCGTACGGGTTGCGCCGCGGCGATTACACGTTCGCCCATGGTGCGCAACATGCTCTGGCGTCAGGGCATGCGCTGTTCGATAGCTACCACTGCAGTCGCTACAATACACAGACGAAACGACTGACCGCCGAGATGTTCCGGGATGTCTTCGAGGCGATCGCGGGGCATCTGCAGTCGCGTTAGCCCGCTATCCCGAGCCGCTCGCGTGTTTCCCCCGCCGACTTCCATCATGTCAGACCCTGCCGAGATCATAGCCGGCCTGCCGCATCTGCCGGGCGTCTATCGCATGCTCAACGCGGCAGGGGAAGTGCTGTACGTCGGCAAGGCGCTGGATCTCCGCAAGCGCGTCGCGTCGTATTTCCAGAAAACGCTCGGGACGTCGCCGCGCACGCAAATCATGGTGTCTCAGATTGCGCGCGTGGAGACGACAGTGACGCGGTCCGAGGGCGAAGCGCTGCTGCTCGAGAACAATCTCATCAAGGCGCTCAATCCGCGCTACAACATCCTTTTCCGCGACGACAAGTCGTATCCGTACCTGGTGGTCACGGGCAGCATTTATCCGCAGCTCGGATTTCACCGCGGCACGCTCGATGACCGGAATCGCTACTACGGCCCGTTTCCGAACGCGGGGGCGGTGCGCGAGAGCATTCAGCTCATACAGAAAGTGTTCCGCATCCGAACCTGCGACGACACGGTATTCGTGAACCGCTCGCGTCCGTGTCTGCTGCACCAGATCAAGCGCTGCACGGCGCCGTGCGTGGGGCTGGTCACGCCCGAAGCCTATGCGGAGGACGTCCACAGCGCGGAACTGTTCCTCTCGGGCAAGGAAGATGAAGTCATCGACCGGCTGATCACGCGCATGCAGACCGCTTCGGAACGTCAGGATTACGAAGACGCTGCGCTGCTGCGCGACCAGATCGCGGCGCTGCGCAGAGTTCGCGAAAAGCAGTTCGTGAGCGATGAATCAGGCCGCGATGTCGACGTGATCGCGTGCGCCCGCGTCTCCGGCGTGACGTGCGTGAATCTCGTAATGATCCGCGGCGGCCATCATCTCGGCGACAAGAATTTCTTTCCGCGCAACGCCGAAGCATTCAGCGAAGACGAAGTCCTCGAGGCGTTCCTGGCGCAGCACTATCTCAACCACGGCATTCCGCGTCAGATCGTCGTGGGCGGGGACTTCGATGCGGCGCCGCTCGAGGAGGCGCTCACGACACAGGCAGGGCGCAAAGTGCAGATCAATCTGAATCCGACGGCTGCGCGCCGCGTGTGGCTGGAAATGGCCGCAAAAAACGCGCGCTTCGGGGCAGAGCAGGCGGTAAGCTCTCAATCGACACAGGAGGCACGGCTCGCGGCGCTTCAGCAGGCGCTCGAGCTCGGCGAGACGCTCCAGCGCATCGAATGCTTCGATGTGAGCCACACGATGGGGGAGGCGACCGTCGCGTCCTGCGTCGTCTACGATAAGTCCGCGATGCAGAAGAGCGAGTACCGCCGGTACAACATACGAACGGTCGGCCCCGGCGACGACTACGGGGCGATGCGCGAAGTGCTGACGCGGCGCTACAGGAAGATCGTGGCGGGCGAAGGCAGGGTGCCCGATCTCGTGATGATCGACGGTGGCAAAGGCCAGCTGGGCGTCGGCGTGGAAGTCTTCTCGGAGCTCGGCCTGGGCGGCGTGCCGCTCATGGCGATCGCGAAAGGCGAGGAGCGCAAACCCGGCCTCGAGCAGCTGCTCATGCCCGGCCGTGCGGAAGCGCCGGTGCTCGGGCCCGATCATCCCGCGCTACATCTGATACAACAGATACGTGACGAGGCCCACCGTTTTGCGATCGCCGGCCATCGCGCACGACGTGCGAAAGCCCGGACGACGTCGCCGCTGGAAGCGATCTCCGGCGTGGGCGCAAAGCGCAGGCAGCGGCTGCTTTCCCGCTTCGGCGGCTTGAGAGGCCTCCTTGCGGCAAGTGTCGACGATCTCGCGCAGGTCGACGGCATCAGCCGCTCGCTCGCCGAGAAGATTTACCAGGAACTGCACTGATGGACCGCATAACGACGCAAAAGCAGACTCCCGTGCCGCTCAATCTTCCGAACCTGCTCACTTGGCTGCGCATTCTTCTGATTCCGCTCTTCGTCGGGATTTTCTATTTCGAAAAAAGCTGGGTATCGCCTCAGAACCAGAATCTCGTCGCGACCATCATCTTCACCGCGGCCGCGATCACGGACTGGCTCGACGGCTGGCTTGCGCGCAAGCTCAATCAGACATCCGCGTTCGGGGCGTTCCTCGATCCTGTCGCCGACAAGCTCATGGTGGCCGCGGCGCTCATCGTGCTGGTGGAGCTCGATCGCCTGCATTCGCTCATTGCCCTCATCATCATCGGCCGCGAGATCACGATTTCGGCCTTGCGGGAGTGGATGGCGCAGATCGGACAGGCGAAGAGCGTGGCGGTGTCGGTCGTAGGGAAGGTCAAGACGGCCTCACAGATGCTCGCAATCCCGCTACTGCTCTACGACGACCCGCTCGGCGGCTTCGACCCGCAACTGTGGGGGACATGGCTCATCTACCTCGCGGCGGTGCTGACCCTCGCATCGATGATCTGGTATCTGAAGCTCTCGCTGCCGCTTGCGTGGAAGCACCGCTGAAGCCCGAAATTCCTTACAGCGCCTGCGTTTACGAGATTGCCGCAACTCGACCGGATATCGTATAATTCAGGGCCTTACGCGGGAATAGCTCAGTTGGTAGAGCGCAACCTTGCCAAGGTTGAGGTCGCGAGTTCGAGACTCGTTTCCCGCTCCAGATTCGAATAGAACGGCTTGCTTCTGGGCGTTTTGGCGTCGGCGTAACCTGAAGGTTAGCCTCCCCCAACCGTCTTGCACGCAAGCCGTTTTAGTTTCGCACCCCTGGCGGGGTGGCAGAGTGGTTATGCAGCGGCCTGCAAAGCCGTGGACGCCGGTTCGATTCCGACCCCCGCCTATCCTGAGCTCTACATGATGACTTACGTCTGTAGGGCTCTGCCTTCAAAAGCCTCGACTGATGTGCGTTCTTCGCCGGGAGCTTACGTGCTTTTGGCACAAAGGATTCCAGCAGTGAGAATCGGAACCCGGCTCGCGATCAATCCAGCGGCTTGATCCCCGCGTCCTTCGCGATCCGGATCATCAGCGCGCTCTGCTCGCGCATGTGCGCGCCGAGCTGCTCGGGTGTGCTGCCCGCGATTCCGAGGCCCAGGTCGACCAGGCGGTTCTTCACGTCGGGATCCTGGAGCGCCTTGTTTGCCACGGCATTGAGACGCGCAACGACATCGGGGGACACGCCCGCGGGGCTGACGACGCCCAGGAAGCCTTCGAATGCGAAGCCCGGCACGGTTTCGCCGACGGTTGGTACGTTCGACATGGCCGGGGTACGCTTTGCGCCCGATACGGCAATCGCACGCAGACGGTTCGCCCGGACGTACGGAATCACTTCGGGAAGCGGCGAGAAAACGAGATCGACGTGGCCTCCGACGAGGTCCACGAGAGCGGGGGCGCCGCCTTTGTAGGCGACTCCCGTCATCCTGATGCCGGTCATCTTGCTAAAGAGCTCGGCCGTCATGTGCTGGGATGTACCGGTGCCTGCGGTGCCGTAGTTGAGCTGCCCTGGTCTCGCCTTTGCGAGCGCGATCAGCTCTTTCGTCGTCGTCGCTGGAACGGTCGGGTTCACGACGAGGCCATTGCTCTGGTACATGAGCAGCGCGATCGGCGCGAAATCCTTGAGCGGGTTGTAGGTCATCTTCTGATAGAACGCGAGGTTCGTTCCGAGCCCCGTGCCGCTGCTCCAGAACAGCGTGTAGCCGTCCGGCGGAGCCTTCGCGACGTAGTCCGCGGCGATGTTGCTCGCCGCACCCGCACGGTTCTCGACGATGACCTGCTGCCCCAAGTCGGCGCTCAGTTTGGGCGCAAAAATCCGCGCCGTTGTATCGACGCTGCCGCCGGCTGCATAGCCCACGATGAGACGTATCGGCTTCGTCGGATAGGTCTGTGACCACGATGGAGTTGCAACGCAGAGCGCGAGCGCGGCGCACGCAAGAATACGAACGAACATCTTTCCCCCGGTGTGTAGTTGGCGATGCCGGACCAAAACATTGTAATCTTCGATCGAGTAATACCGCACGCTTTCCGCTCCGGCAACTCGGGGCAACGGCAAAGGACTGTTCATGTCGAACGCAGTAGACCGCATTCTGAACCCTCGCACGGTCGCCGTCGTAGGGGCATCCAATGATCCCGAGAAGCGCGGCTACCGCGCAATCAAGACCCTGCTCGCCGACGAGTACCAGGGCGAGATCATTCCGATCAATCCGAAAGAAAAGAAGATTCTCGATCTCGACTGCTATGCGCGGCTGCAGGACGCGCCCCACGAGATCGACCTCGCGCTCATCTGCACGCCCGCGCGCCTGACACCCGAAATGGTGCGGCAATGTGGAGAGAAAGGCGTGAAAGGCGCGCTGCTCCTCGCGGGCGGCTTCAGCGAAGCGAGCGAAGAAGGGCGCAAGCTCGAGGAAGACACGGTGGCGGTCGCGAAGCAGTACGGCGTGCGCCTTATCGGGCCCAACACGAACGGCATGTTCAGTGCCCGCTACTCCTGCAACGCGATTGCCTGGTTCGATATTCCGCGTGGTCCGATCGCGGTGCTGTCGAATTCCGCAAACGTCGCGCTCTCCCTCGTG
>DASRIK010000026.1:0-2827 GCA_035650035.1 Burkholderiales bacterium
GCGCCATCCGTTCTCATAACTCTTCGCGTCGCGGGCTCGATCTGCTCCGGGGTCGCATCCCCGCAAGCGGGGCCCCTGCTTCTCCCCTCCGCAGCCCGCTCCGTTAGCGCCATCCGTTCTCATAACTCTTCGCGTCGCGGGCTCGATCTGCTCCGGGGTCGCATCCCCGCAAGCGGGGCCCCTGCTTCTCCCTCCGCAGATCATTCCCACTCGATCGTCGCGGGAGGCTTGGAGGAGATGTCGTACACGACGCGGTTGATCCCGCGCACTTCGTTGATGATCCGATTCGACACGCGCGAGAGGAGCGCGTGCGGCAGCTCCGCCCACTGCGCCGTCATGAAGTCCACCGTCTGAACGGCCCGCAGCGCGACCACGTATTCATACGTGCGGCCATCGCCCATTACGCCAACCGAACGCACGGGAAGGAAGACGGCGAATGCCTGCGCCGTCTGCTCGTACCATCCGGCCGCGCGAAGCTCGTCGATGAAAATCGCATCGGCGCGCTGCAGAAGCTCCGCATATTCGCGCTTCACTTCACCAAGGATGCGCACGCCGAGGCCGGGACCGGGGAACGGGTGCCGGTACACCATGTCGTGCGGAAGCCCAAGCGCGATGCCGAGCTCGCGCACCTCGTCCTTGAAAAGCTCTCGCAGCGGCTCAAGGAGCTTGAGATGCAGCGTCTCCGGCAGGCCGCCGACGTTGTGATGCGATTTGATGCTCATCGCTTTCTTGGTCTTCGCGCCGGCGGACTCGATCACGTCCGGATAGATCGTGCCCTGCGCGAGCCACTTCGCGTTGCGGACCCTCGCGGCTTCACGCTGGAATACTTCGACGAAATGCCGTCCGATGATCTTCCGCTTTTCCTCCGGGTCGGTGACACCGGAAAGGGCCGAGTAGAACTCATCCGCGGCGTCGACATGAACGACCTTCACGTGCATGTGCTTGGCGAACTGATCCAGGACCTGTTCGGCTTCGTTGAGCCGTAGCAGGCCGTGATCGACGAACACGCACGTGAGCTGCTCGCCGATGGCGCGGTATATAAGCGCAGCGGCAACCGATGAGTCGACGCCACCGGACAGGCCGAGTATGACTTCATCGGAACCGACCGTCTCCCGGATCCGGGCGATGGATTCCGAAACATAGTCCGGCATGTTCCAGTCGCCCTCGCAGCCGCAGATTTCGTAGACGAAGCGATGCAGCAGCGCCTTGCCTTGCAGTGTATGGGTGACTTCCGGGTGGAATTGCACGCCGTAGAAGCGTCTCGCCTCGTCAGCCATTCCTGCAATCGGACAGCTCTCGGTCGAGGCCATGAGCTTGAATCCGGGCGGCATCTCGACGACCTTGTCGCCGTGGCTCATCCACACTTTGAGCATGCCGTGGCCTTCAGGCGTCCGTAAGTCTTCGATGCCGTCGAGAAGCTTCGTGTGCCCGCGCGCGCGGACTTCAGCGTACCCGAATTCCCGCACGGTGCCCGGCTCGACTCTGCCGCCGAGCTGCTGCGCCATGGTTTGCATGCCGTAGCAGATGCCGAGCACGGGTACGCCGGCCTTGAATACCGCAGCGGGCGCGACGTCCGTGCCCGTGTCGTATGCGGACATGTGACTGCCGGACAGGATGATGCCCTTCGCGCCGAATTCGCGCACGAAGCCGTCGGAGACATCGCCCGGATGGATCTCGCAGTAGACCCGAGCTTCGCGCACGCGGCGCGCGATCAGTTGCGTGTACTGCGCCCCGAAATCGAGGATGAGGATTTTTTCGTGCGTCACTCGATTCGGTAGTTCGGTGCTTCTTTGGTGATCTGTACGTCGTGCACGTGCGATTCGCGGATGCCTGCCGTCGTGACCTCGACGAACTCGGCTTTCGTTCTCACGTCTTCGATCGTCCTGCAGCCGAGGTAGCCCATGCTCGCGCGCAATCCACCCATGAGCTGCTGGATGAGCGGAACGAGGCCTCCTTTGTAAGGCACGCGACCTTCGACGCCTTCAGGCACGAGCTTTTCGGTGTCGAGCTCGTCGGTCTCCTGGAAATAGCGATCGGCCGAGCCCTGCTGCATCGCGCCGAGCGATCCCATGCCGCGATACGCCTTGTACGATCGTCCCTGATAAAGCTCCGTTTCGCCCGGTGATTCTTCGGTCCCGGCGAAAAGGCTTCCGATCATCACGGCATGCGCGCCGGCAGCAATCGCTTTAGCGATGTCGCCCGAATATCGCACGCCGCCATCGGCGATGACGGGTACGTCAGTACGCCCAAGCGCTTTCGCCACATTGGCAACGGCCGTGATCTGCGGCACCCCGATGCCCGCAACGATCCGCGTCGTGCAAATCGAACCAGGGCCGATGCCGACCTTCACGGCATCCGCGCCGCTGTCGACGAGCGCTTTCGCCGCCGAGGCAGTCGCGATGTTTCCGCCGATCACCTGCGTCTTCGGATACTTACGCTTGATCCACTGCACGCGATTCAACACGCCTTGTGAATGTCCGTGCGCGGTGTCGACGACGATTACGTCCGAGCCCGCTTCGATCAACGCCTCGATCCGTTCTTCAGTCCCTTCCCCGACACCGACAGCTGCCCCGACTCGCAGGCGCCCGAGGTTGTCTTTGCAGGCGTGTGGATGCTCGGACGATTTCAGAATGTCCTTCACCGTGATGAGCCCGCGAAGCTCGTAGTTCCTGTCCACGACGAGCACACGTTCCAGTCGATGCTTGTGCATGAGCTCGAGCGCTTTCTCCCGCGGATCGCCTTCGTTCACCGTCACGAGCCGCTCGCGCGGCGTCATGATGTTCCTGATGGGCTGATCGAGCTGTGTCTCGAACCGCAGGTCCCGGTT
>DASRIK010000027.1:0-3328 GCA_035650035.1 Burkholderiales bacterium
TGCCGTCGGTGCGCCGGCATTGCCGCTGGATTCGGCGGTGGAAGTGGAAGCAATATTCCAGCTGAAACGCTGAAGTAACTCCGCGACAGCCCGACCGTGCCCTCTCCCAAACGAGAGGGTTCACTTGCTTAGAACAATTTCTTGCGGCGGATTTTTTTCGGGTGCGCGCCGGGGTAAACGAGGCCGCTCGCGCTCACGCCCAGGTCGACCATTGCTTTCGCGAGCGTGATCGCGCAGCTATAGCCTTCGAGCACCGGCGCCTCCCACCCCAGATCGTCCAGACGCTTCTGCAGGATCGGTTGGAGCCAGAAGAGCGCCGAGCATCCGAACGTGAGGACATCGGCGGCATCTTCTTCGATCGCCGCGACGGCTTCACGCAGTGCCGTTTCCACGACTTCCGAGCGCTCCCCGCGCTGCGCCTGGTTCTTTGCAAGATGAACGGCGGATTGCCCCATTTGGGGCGGCCGAGGGAGCGGATAGTTGATGTTGCGGATCGAAGCACAACGCTGCTCGAATCCATGTTGCTTCACGAGATCGTAGTAGTACATGTTGTGGTTCTCGGCGAGATCGATGACGCCGAACTTGTGGCCGAGCAGCGACGCCACGTGCATCTGTGACCACGCGCAACCCACGACGGGTATGCCGTACGGACGCGCGATCTCGCGCGATGCCGCGAACCCGGGCTCTCCTCCACCCAGCAATACGATTCCGTTGTACTTCCCGCTTTCGCACGCTTCGCGCACGATCGGCAGTCTGCCGGCCGCAACGAGCGTGAATTCCTCGCGGGTCTCGACAGGCCAGTCGCCGTAGGTCGCGAGCGGCCCCGGATGCATGTCCCATTCGACGTCCTCGAGCAGTGGCTTCACGTGCTCGAAATTCATGAGCCTCGTTTCTTTCGGGCCTTCGACGGGACGGTGCAGGTACTGCGAATCCTTCGGCAGGTGGAAAGCCTGGATCAGCAGAAAACGATAAGGTCTTTTCATGAGGCTCTTTACGAGATCATTCCGCAACTGCGCCTACGTCCTTCACGATCTTCGCCCAGAACGCGTTCTGCGTCTTCATGAACGTCGCGAACTCCTCGGGCGATTTGCTCGTCACGATCTCCGCCCCGCCCTGCTGCAGACGTTTTGCGACTTCCGCATCGTGCATCGTTTTCATGAGCGCACCGTAAAGGTGGCTCACTACTGCGCGCGGCGTTCCTTTCGGCACGTACATGCCCTGCCACGAGCCGAGCGTGAGCTCGGGGAAGCCCGCCTCGCTCATCGTCGGCGTATCCGGCAGCTGCCCGACACGCTGCGGCGCCATCACGGCGAGCACGCGCGCTCTACCTGTTTTGACGTGCGGAATGAAAGACGCGACCGTCACCATCGTGCAGCAGACTTCGCCGGCGAGCACGGCAGCGGTCGCCGCGCCTGCGCCGCCTTTGTATGGAACGTGCACGAGCTTGATACCGGACTTGCTCATCAGGAACTCGAAAGCGAGACGCTGCGCGCTGCCCGCTCCGGACGAGCCGTAATTCAGCTGGCCCGGACGACTCTTTGCGTACTGAATGAACTCGGGGACCGATTTCGCCGGCACCGACGGATGGATCGCGAAAGCGCCCGGCACATCCACGAGCAGGCTGATGCCGATCAGGTCGGATACGGGATTTACGGGAAACCTGGGGAAGATGGCCGGATTCACCGCCATCGTACCGACGTTGCCGAGGAGCATCGTGTATCCGTCTGCCGGCGCCCGCGCTGCGAGCTCGACGCCTATGTTCCCCGACGCGCCGGTCCGGTTGTCGATCACGACTTGCTGCCCCAACACTTCGGTCAGCTTCGGCTGAAGGATGCGCCCGACGAAGTCCGACGCGCCGCCCGGTGCGAAAGGCACGATCATGCGAATCGGGCGGTTTGGATACGTTGTGGGTTGTGCCTGCGAAAGACTCGGGGCAAGCACGCACACCGCTGCGAGCAGCAGGCGACGCTGTATATTCACTCTTCCTCCGGTTGATTGTTGTCTGTTTACTTTACCATTGCGTCGCAGGAGAGGAGGACAGTCGTGAGCTCGAAAACGATCTTCGCTTTCGCGGCGGCGGCGCTTTTATGCGCCGCGATTGCCCACGCGCAATACCCGAACCGGCCGGTGCGCATCGTCGTCCCTTCGTCCGCAGGGGGCGGCACGGACATCATTGCGCGCATCGTCGCGCCCAGGTTGAGCGAACGCCTCGGCCAGCAGATCGTCATCGATAATCGCCCGGGTGCCGGGACGATGATCGGCGGCGAGGTCGTCGCGAAGGCCCCGCCGGACGGCTACACGCTGCTCATGTGCGTTTCCACGCTCGCGACGAATCCCATCATCTACAGGAAAGTGCCCTACAACGCGCTCACCGATTTCGCGCCGGTCACGCTCGTGCTCGCGGCGCCGAACATCCTCGTGGTGCATCCGTCACTGCCGGTGAAAACGGTGAAGGAGTTGATCTGGTTCGCGCAGGCGCGGCCCGGTCAGCTCAATTTCGCCTCCGCCGGCGCCGGGACCGGCCCGCATCTCGCCATGGAGCTTTTCATGAGCATGAGCGGCACTCGCATGGTGCACATTCCGTACAAAGGCTCGGCCCCGGCGATGATCGATCTTGTTTCCGGGCAGGTGACGACGATGACAGCGACGATGCTCACCGGGCTGCCACACGTGCGAACCGGCCGGCTTCGCGCGCTCGGCATTACGGGTCTCGCGCGCATCGCGGCGGCTCAGGACGTGCCCACGATTGCGGAAGCCGGTGTGCCCGGCTACGAAGCCGTTCAATGGTACGGGCTTGTTGCGCCGGCTCAAACGCCGAAGGATATCGTCATGCGCCTGAACCGCGAAATGACCGCAATCCTTCAGTCGAATGACGTGAAAGAGCGCTTTGCGTCGGATGGCGGTGACACCGTCCCGACCACGCCGGAGGAGTTCGCGCGTTATATCAGGAACGAGACGGAGAAATGGGCGCGAGTGGCCAAAACCGCGGGGATCAAGCCGGAATAGTGCGTGCGCCATAACGCACGACTGCGCTGATGGTTGACCACGGATCGACGTGTCGCACGCGCGGGTGCCCGGCCGAAGCGCATGCACAAACTGTTACAACTCCCGGCCGAACGCAGCGATATATTGCGAGTCCATGCAGCTAGAGGGCTCCACGATGAGGGGCCCCGTACACCTACCATGGAGATGAGAATGAAACGAATGTTCCTGGCCACCGCAGTGTCCGCCGCTTTGGCTATTGGCGCTTCCGCCGTGGTTGCGCAGTCCGTCGATTCGCAGCCCGAGAGCCTGATCGTCGCGGCCGCCTTGGGCGACGCGTCCGGCG
>DASRIK010000028.1:0-3643 GCA_035650035.1 Burkholderiales bacterium
GCCCATTCCTTTCGATGCGCCGGACGGTCAGAACGTGAGTATCATCTTCGTGCTGCTGGTGCCTGACCGGGCGACGGACATGCATCTGCAGATCCTGTCGGAGCTCGCGCAGATGTTCAGCGAAAAGTCTTTCCGGGAGCAGCTTCTCGCCGCGCCGAGCGCCGCGGAGATCCACCGGCTTATCACGCAATGGTAGCCCCATGGCGCATCTCAGCATAGCCAGGTTATTTGAGGATAACCGCGACAAGCTGAAGCTCACGTGGACCGCGGGCTGCGCGGGTGGTACGAAAGATTTGAGCAGCGAGCTCATCAAGGACTCGACCAAAGGGCTCATCGGGCATCTCAATCTCATCCATCCGAACTGGATTCAGGTGCTCGGCACGACGGAGTTCGAGTATCTGAAAAGCATGGATTCCGACCTCTGCCAGGCGACGCTCGCCGACATCGCCATACGCGATCTCGCCTGCTTCATCGTGGCAGGAACCGACCAGGTTCTGCCGCCTCTCACGAGAGTCGCCGACGAAACCAACACGCCGCTCTTCGTGTCCCCGGTGAACAGCGTCGAGCTCATGTGGATGCTCCGGCCGTATCTTGCGCGCGCCCTCGCCGATGCGACCACCGTGCATGGCGTTTTCCTGGACGTGCTCGGCATGGGTGTGCTGATTACCGGCGCATCGGGCGTCGGCAAGAGCGAGCTGGCTCTGGAGCTCGTGAGCCGCGGCAGCGGCCTCATTGCCGACGACGTGGTCGAGTTCTACCGGATCGGGCCGGAGACGCTCGAAGGGCGCTGCCCTTTACTGCTGCGCGACTTCCTGGAAGTGCGGGGACTGGGCGTTCTCAATATCCGCACGATCTTCGGCGAGGCTGCGCTGCGCCCGAGAAAGAACCTGAAGCTGATCGTGCATCTCGAGCGCCCCGGGCGCGATCTCGTCCCGCTCGAGCGGCTGCCGCTGCGCCCGGGCACCGAAGACATGATGGGCGTCAGCGTCGTGAAGGTCACCATTCCTGTCGCCGCCGGCCGCAATCTCGCGGTGCTCACGGAAGCCGCCGTGCGCAATCATGTCCTGCAGGTGCGCGGCATCGACAGCACGGCCGAGTTCATCGCGCGGCATTCGGAGCAGATGGAAGACCCGGAACCACGACGAAAAGGTGAACGCGCCTGAGGAACGACGCGATCGCGTACACTTCACCGCTTACCGCCATGCAGCTGGTTCTCATCACCGGGCTTTCCGGGTCCGGTAAAAGCGTTGCGTTGAATGCGCTCGAGGACGCGGGGTATTACTGTGTCGACAATCTCCCTGTAAAGCTGCTGCCGGACCTCGTCACTTTTCTCGCACAGGCCGGCTACTCCCGCGCCGCGCTCAGCATCGACGTGCGCAGCGGTAAGACGCTCGAAGGCTTGCCGCAGCACCTTGCCGCCTTGCGGCAGGCGGGCACTGACGTGACGGTGCTTTTCCTGCAGGCGAAGGACGATACGCTGATCCAGCGATTTTCCGAAACGCGGCGCCGCCATCCTCTCGGCGGGGAAAATCGCACGCTAGCCGAAGCGATCGCGCGTGAGCGCCAGCTGCTCGAGGAAATCGCCGACGTGTCGCACCACATCGACACCAGCGAGTTGAGTCCGAACGTGCTGCGTGCCTGGGTGCGCGACTTCGTACAGCTGCCCGCGGCGGGGCTCACGCTGCTCTTTCAATCCTTCGCCTACAAGTACGGCGTCCCCCTCGATGCGGACATGGTGTTCGACGTGCGCTGTCTCCCCAATCCGCACTACGATCCGAAGTTGCGGCCGTTCACCGGTCGCGACGAGCCCGTGATTCAATTCTGCGCCGCCGATCCCGGCGTGCAGAAGATGCTGGGCGACATCAAGCGCTTCATCGACGAATGGCTGCCGTGCTTCGACCGCGACAGCCGCAGCTATCTTACGATCGCGATCGGCTGCACGGGCGGGCGGCACCGCTCCGTCTATCTCTCCGAAACGCTGGCCGAGTACTTTCAGACGCGGCATGGCCGCGTGCTGGTGCGTCACCGCGAACTCGCCGCCTAACCTGACGTGAGCGCGTATCGACGCGTTCATGCGAACCTACCTTCTCCCGCCGGAAGAAGAGTCGGGGATGAGGAAACCCACGATGACCGAAGAGCACTTCATTTTTCCGCTCGGCACCGTTCTCTTTCCGGGCGGGGCGCTGCCGCTGAAGATTTTCGAGCAGCGATATATCGAGATGACGAAGACGTGCCTCCGCGACAATCGTCCCTTCGGCGTATGCCTGATCAGGGAAGGACATGAAGTCGGTGCGCCGGCCGTGCCGGAAAACGTGGGCTGCCTCGCTTCGATCGAGCGGTGGGAAATGCCTCAGCTCGGGGTCTTTCATCTCGTGGCGCGCGGCGGCGATCGCTTCCGGCTCCACGACACTCGCGTGGCGAAAAACGGTCTCTTATCGGGATCCATCAGCCGCATTGAAAGTGCCGGAGCGAACGAAGAGGTGGATCCTGCCTGCCGCGACGTTCTGAAGCTCATCATCGAGCATGTCGGCGAAGCGAATTTTCCCTCACCGGTTCTGCTCGACGACGCAAACTGGGTGAGCTATCGGCTGGCGGAGATCCTGCCCGTCGATGTTCGCCTGAAACAGGAGCTTCTCGCGATCGATGAGGCGCGAACACGGTTCGAGCGCTTGCGCGAAGTGCTGACGGAAGAGGGGCTCATCAGTCGCAATGTCTAATGCTCGTCACTGCCTTTGAAGTACTCGGGGAACTCCGCCGCATAGCAAGCGGGTGAGCTGTATCCTTTCGATTCATGGGCTGCGCGCGGTAAACCGCGCGACGCGAGCAATTCTTCGAAACCGCACCGGGATTGCGCCGGGTCGATCCGCTGAAGCGGTTGGCCGCCCGCGCGGTGTATGCCTGATTCGGTCACGACGAAGTCCATCGGCAGGTCGTGGGGCTGAGGGTGAATGGTCGACAGCCGCAGCATGTCGTAACTCACGCCCACCGCCACCACTCGACGACCGAGCGCAGCAAGCGTGCGGTCGAAGAAACCGCCGCCGTAGCCGAGGCGATAGCCGCATGCATCGTAGCCGTTCATCGGCACGATCGCGATGTCCGGAACGACGGCCTCTGTCCCGTCCGGCACCGGTATGTCGTAGACGCCCGGTCGCATCGGCGCTCCGGGCCACCACTTTCTGAATTGCAGGGGCGCCTTGCTCTGCACAACTTCGGGCAACGCTGCAGTCGCCCCCTTATCACGCCATCTGCGGATTGCATGGCGCGCGTCGAACTCGCCTTTGTACGGCCAGCAATAGCCGACGACGGCGTCGGACGGCACATCGAAACCGTCAAGAAGGTGTTGCGTGATCGCCTGGTTCCACGCGTGCCGTGCTGCTTCCGGCGTCGCTTCGCGTCGTGTGACGAGCTCCGCACGCTGCGTTTTCCGCCATTGCCGGATCTCCGGCCACGACAATTGATCTTCAGGTTCCATGTTTCGGTTTTGCACCGGCTCCCATCAGATCGAGTATTCGTCCGACCGGCGCGGGAACAGCGGCGTTGCGCACTTCATCTTTCTGCAGCCATTGGTATTCGGCTTCAGCAGCCTGCGGCGCGACACTGCTCACCCGCAAGTAATGCGGCGAAATGGTCAGGTTGAAATGCG
>DASRIK010000029.1:0-4158 GCA_035650035.1 Burkholderiales bacterium
TCGGCTCAACCTGATGAGGCCCGAAGAGAGTGCCTCCGAAAGCGCAAAATATCGCCGCGCGCCGCCGCTCGACCGCGAAGCCTGCCCGGGCCGATCTGTCGGCAAATGCAACGGCGCGGCACGGTTGAGCTGTTCTCTCCAATACGCCAACTGACGCTGAACGCTCTCATCCTCGGTAGCCTGTCTCTGCGCCCTGGAGAAATCGACGTACTGGATCGGCAGATCGGGCAGCGGGATGGCCTGTCGGTTTACGAGAGCGTTGTAGATTTCGCAGAGCTCGCCGAGCAGAATTCCCTCGGACCAGCCATCAAAAACAACGTGGTGTATCGCTCGCAGCAGCACGTACTCGTCGTCCGCGAGTCTGATCAGCGTGACCCGGAGCAACGGGCCGGTGCTCAAATCGAAGGGCCCTTGAGCTTCTCGTTTACATATCCGGCGGGCTTTGGTCCATCGGTCTTCGATCTCGGCGGTCGCTCTGAGGTCGTGTACTGGAATTGTCAGCCTTGCAGTCGGCAGAACGATCTGCAATGGGTCGCCGTCCTCCGTCTTGAAGACGGTTCGGAGAATTTCATGACGTCCCACGATCTCGTTGAACGCGTGCTCCAGTAACGCTACGTCAAGGTCACCTTCGATCCGATAGGCAGAAAAAAGGTTGTAGGTGGAGCTTCCCGGATGAAGCTGGTCGAGAAACCACAGCCGCGTTTGCGCATGCGAGAGCGGTGCAGAACGTTCTCGGGACCCGGCCGCCGTGGAACCTTCGGCGCGCTGTTTCTCTTCATGACGGGCAGGCGCGATGGCCGTGTACGGCGCAATGAGCGCCTCCATCTCCGCAATGGTGGAACATTGAAGCAGGCATCGGAGAGACAGCTCCAGATCAAACGTTTCGGCAACACGGTTTGCGATCCTCGTGGCCGCGAGCGAATGTCCGCCCAGATCGAAGAAGTCATCGTGAACGCCGATCTCTTCGATTCGCAGCACCTCTTGCCACATTCTCGCCAATTCGCGCTCTATAGCCGTTCTTGGCTTGACCAAAGCATCAGCGCGACTCGGCTGTGACCGAGCGGGGCCCCGGAGCGCACGCCGGTCGACTTTGCCGTTCAACGTGCGGGGTAAGACGTCGAGGGCCACGAACGCGGACGGAATCATGAAATCCGGAAGCGCCGTGCCAAGGAAATCCCGCAGTTCGCGGACGCTCGGCCCCGGCGTTCGCGTGGCCACGAAGTAGCCGATCAACCTGCTTTCACCCGAATCCGCTTCGGTCCCGATGACGGCAGCTTCCTTGATCTGGGGATGAGTCAAGAGCTTCGCTTCGACCTCGCCCGGCTCGACTCCGTAACCTCGGATCTTCAAGCGTAAGTCCTTGCGACCCAGATGTTCGAACCGGCCATCGTTCAACTGTCGTCCTGAATCCCCGGTCAGGAAAATTCTTCTGTCGCCCCCTTCCGGGTCGGCCAGGAACTTCGCGGCCGTGAGATCCTCCTTGCGCCAGTATCCGGGCGAAATGTATTTGCTGCGGATCGCAATTTCACCGATGCTCCCCGCGGGCACGGGCTGTTTGCGATCGTCCAGCAAGAGCACATCGATGTCCTGCAGCGGATATCCGATCGGCACCCTGTCCGTCTCGACGAAAGTGCCTTTGCCTATGAAGTTCAAAGTCGCGGTACCCGTTTCGGTCGTGCTGAGCCCGGTTACGTAAACGCAGTCGGAGGAAAAGTGTTTCGCGTACGACTGGATCTCGCGTTTCGTCACGGCCTCGCTCGCGGACCGGATCAGCCGAATTCTCGAAAGATCCTCGTCCCCGGAGAGCGCGTCCAGCACTTCCCGAAATAACGAAGCGCTGGAATGGTAGATAGTGATTTCCTCGTCCTGCAGCCATCTCACGAGCGCGCGAGTGCTCGCCTTCTTCGCGTGGAAAGGACACACGCATGCCCCGCTCAGCAATGCGCTGAAAATATTCATCAGCGCCTGATTGAAGCCCGAGGACAGAAGCGTGAGTCGATCTGCGACGGAAATCTGGAATGAATTGACCCGTCGCATCGTGGCATGAAGGAAATTGCGATGGTTCTGAACGACCGCTTTCGGAACGCCCGTGGAGCCAGAGGTGTAGATCAAGCCAGCGATCGCCGATGACGCGATTTCGATGCCGAGGTTGTCCGCAACGGCTTGCTCTTCGAGATCGTCGACCACGATGACAGAATCCGATTGGCTCGCCAGTGAATGCGCGATCGCGGCGCTGTCGCGGCTCGTCAAGATCATGCGCGCGCCGGCGTCCTCGCAGATGTGACGATTCCAGTCCCGAGGGAAAGCAGGATCCAGAGCAACGAAAAACTTTCCTGCTTTCAGCACGGCCATGATCGCTGCGATGACATGCGTGCCCTGCTCGAACAGCAATGCGACGGGTTCGCTGGCCGTGCCTCGCACTTCCACGATGGCTCGCGCCGTCCGGTTCGCAGCCGAATTCAATTCGCCATACGTCAGGGCCGCGCCGAGCGATTGTGCTTTGACGGCGAGTCGGGCACGGTGCAGCGCTACGATTTTCTCGAATCTTGCGGGGATGGAGGTTTCGACATCTTCGATGCGAAAGGGAGTGAAGATGGCCGACTGCCGAAACCATGTCGTGCCGGCCGCGCAACCAGGCGACGGGTATACACAAGATCCGGATGCTTCAAGCATGTTAATACGTTGCGCGGCTCGGATTTCTTTTCATCGGATGCGAGGCACTCTCCTGTGTCGAGCGCCTGCCCCGGCAGTGCTGAAAGAATAGCGCTCAATCGTCGCATGGAACTGCGACCGGCGCAGCACCGCGGAGGGGGACTTATGTCCGCTTCAGCGCGGGGTGATTGCCAGAGCCGCGACATAACCGGGACGCGGCTCGAAGTGTTCAAGCTGCCATGTGCGTCGCCTGACGCCCGGCACGTTCCACTCGAGCAGTGCTGGCGCCTCGCCTGGCTTCAAAGTCACCTCGAACGCGTCGAGTGAAACCGACAGCCCGCACCCGATCGCTTTGAGGATCGCCTCCTTCCGTGTCCAGGCGTTGAAGAAGGCAGTTACGCGATCGGCGTCATTCAGACGCGCGAGCGAACGCGCCTCATTGCGCGTGAAGAAGCGCTCGGCGATACCGGCCTCGGTGGCATCCGGTCGCACCCGCTCGACATCCACACCGATCAGCGCGTGTCGAGTCAGCGCTACGAGCGCCAGCGACTCCGAATGCGACACACTGAACGCGACATCGCTGTGCGGCTCGAGCTCAGGCTTGCCGTACGGGTTCTCTTTGAAAGCCATGGTTGACGCGCACCGTCCCGTGTATCGCGAGAGAACCGCACGTAGCGCGCAGCGGCGGTGGACGAAACGCTTTCGGGCAGACGCGGAAGTGAAGCAGGAGGCTCGAGAGCGTTCCGCCGCGGACAGCCCCCCCAGGCGTTCGGGGGCATCCGTATCGAGTGCGATGACCCAGATGTGCGCCTCGTCATCTCTTAGCGGCGGCGCTCTGGTCTCGGGACCATGGAAGTCGATCGTGCGTAATGTCAGCACGCTGACTCGACGATTATCGGTTGCAACGTTCTGGACGCGAAAAAGGCGGTTGCTATTCGGCAATATACGCCGCGTAGCACGAAGTTGGCACGTTCAGCCAGCAGCTACGCCGGTAAGCGCGGCAAAGCGCTGCACTGCTCCAGCGAGAAGACGTCGATGTCGCCGAATTGCAGCCGACCCGGTGTCGAAACTCGTGTCAGGTGCTGTGAGATACGAACGTGAAGAACCGCGCCGTATGCCCCGCGGGTCTTGCCCCCGCGTTTGCCGGTCTGGCGGTTCCTCTGAGCCGCGGTACCCGCGGTTCGGTCTGGAGCGCGGAAAGTGACAAAAAAAACCCGGCCGCAGGGACCGGGTTAAAAAACTTCATATGGAAGGAGCTAAAGTGCAGGAGGGATCGTAACATCCCACCCATGCTTCAGTTTGGCGAGAAGCGGCCCAAATTCCGCCTATTTCCGCTGTTTAATCCGACTCTTGCGGGAGAAACGAGCCTGGCCATGAGGTTACACACGCAATGCGCCGCAGTTGCCCTTCTCACGTTTTCCGCTGCCTTCGGGGCGCTTGCACAAAACTACCCGGTGAAGCCGGTCCGTATCGTGGTTCCAACGGCGGCGGGAGGCGGTTCCGACA
>DASRIK010000030.1:0-7352 GCA_035650035.1 Burkholderiales bacterium
TACATTGAACCGCCCCGGTTTTTTCGGAGACCTCCGGGTTTGAGTCACGCTGCCATCGGCAACTGACCCGTTGAATGATAGTACGACGCCTCAAGCTCCGCGGGTGGGATGTTTCCAATCGGCTCGAGCAGCCGACGATGATTGAACCAGTCGACCCATTCCAGCGTCGCGTATTCGACGGCATCGAAATGACGCCAAGGGCCGCGACGGTGGATCACCTCGGTCTTAAAGAGTCCGATGATCGTCTCGGCGAGCGTGTTATCGTAGGAGTCACCGACGCTACCCACCGACGGCTCGGCGCCCGCCTCGACAAGGCGGTCGGTATAACGAATCGACAGATACCGGCTGCCACGATCGCTGTGATGCACGACACCCTTGGTCGCCGAACGCGACCAATCCCGGGGCGGTTCACTATCTGGTCCCAGCGCAGCGCTACGACTTCTGAGACTCGCAGGCCGTGCCGGTAGGTGAGGCGGATGAGTGCCGCGTCTCGAGCGCCGGCTGGCGCTGCTTGCCCTGAGTGGCATAGCGCTTGCACTCATCCGGCGTCGGCGCAAAAGGGCTTTGCGGCGGCCTGACTACCTACGACAGGCGTATTGCCTGAAGCAGCAACGAGCAACACTACCGTAAGGAGCTCCTATGAAACGCACTGTTCTGTCTCTCGCAGTAGCAGCAACGTTCGGTCTGATCAGCTTGGCACAAGCAGGCGAGTCAACCAGCACGACCCCTACGTCGCCTTCGGTCTCAACAACCACCACGCCTTCGGGCAGCTCGGCAACGGCCGTAGGCTCGACGCCGGAAAGAGCAGCCGCGAGAAGTCGCGCCGAAGCCCGTTCGGAAGATGCGACTGATCGTCCTCGCCGCACACGCCGTGCTGCTCGGGCCGAGAAGGGCTAACGATGCAGCTTTAAAAAGGGGTTTTTCGTCCATCCCCAAGGCACACGAAGAATTTCTTAGTCGTGTGCCAGTGCGCTGTGGAGCGTCGGCGCGAGTTGTTGCGCGTGCACCTTTCGTCCCGCGCAAAGCCCGAAAACAGCCCGCACCACGCTTCAGCGCATGCCTGCAGTTGCATTCAGGGACACAGGCGACTGCTCGCTCACGGTAACGGACGTTACGGGAGGGGCATACCCCACTTGCAGCTCACTCGCGAGGCACCCCCCATCTGGCACCATCGTGCTCGCCGGCGGGACTCCTACGAACCGCCGCATTTTTCCGCGGCCGAGTCCGGTTCTCCCGCGGCGGCCCTTTTCCTGCTCGGGCGGGTCCAGTGGGGCTCCGCTTTTTCCGGGCGGCGGCCTCTTATAGCGCTCTCATCAATTCTTCTCGTCCTTGAATCCAATATGCCAGTGTGTGCCATCGCAGAACGGTTTATTTCTAGATCGGCCGCAGCGACACAGCGTAAAGTGCTCCGTTGATGCGCCTTGAGCGTGGCTCGTGTCACGCAGTTCCACTCCACCGGTCACGACGTAGGGCCCATCCGGCACAACGAAAATCGCGGGGTCACGTTCCAGGTCGCGGGGCTCGACGCCGTCCACGGAATAACTCAGTGCCCCCGACGGACACCGCTGAACAATACGTATGACTTGCTCACGGCTGGCGCCATTAGGATCGATCCACGGCGTTTCTTTCATCCGGAACACGCTCGGCAGCCCGTCAGTGCAATAGCCGGCGTGAGCGCAAATGCTTCGGTTGTCATGAATCGCAATCTCCCGACCTTCGTACGTATCGCGCTTGTCCTGACTGCCGCTTAGCGGATTCTCGGATGAGAACCCGATCTTCACATGTGCTCCATCACAAAACGGCTTATCGCGGGATGCGCCGCACCGGCAAAGCGCCATGCTCAGTTGCAGTCGTCGGATCGGGCCTTTTTGATTGGTGAAGCTGACGATGTCCTTTACCCAATAAGGACCATTCACGCTGGGTGTGACGCTCGCTTTCTGCTTTGATGTCATGCATCACCTCGCTATGGCGCCTTGGCTGCAGCCTCATTCGAGTACTTCCGCTGCATTTTAAAGCTTCCATCACTGGACCGGGCCCAGTCGGCGCTTATGGTTTCACTTCGCTACGGACGGAGTCGCGCGGCGACCGCGCGAGCACCGCGATGATCTCGCGATCGCCGCCCGCGGCGCGCACGAGCTCGTCGAGGCTGGAAACCGGGAAATAACGATGCAATATTGCGCCATGGCAACGGCCAATCGCAGCGTTCTGAAAACCGCCCCGGCGCAGCCGGCACGGTCGGCACCGACTTCGTCGCGAAAGCGCCGCCGGATGGCTACACACTACTCGTCACGTACGCGGGCTCTCAGGCAATCAACCAAAGCCTTTATCCGAAGCTCCCTTTCGATTCCGGCTTTGCGAGCGTGCCCTCGGTGCTCCAGCACGTGAATACCGGCCGCGTACGTGCCATCGCCGTCTCCAGTGCAAAACGCATTGCGGTGGCGTAGAAGGTGCCAACGATCGCCGAATCGGGTGCGCCGAACTTCGACGTGAATCCCTGGTGGGGCATCCTCGCACCCGCCGGCACGGATCTCCGCATCGTGCGCAAGATCAATGCGGACGTCGCCGAGCTCCTCAAGACGCCGCATGCAGAGCTTCTTCAAGACGCAGGGCGCGGAGACGTTCGTCACCACACCCGAGGAGTTCTACCGGCTCCTCGTGTCCGACATCGCCAACTTGGCGCGCGTCGTCAAGGCTTCGGGCGCGCGGCTCGACTGACTGCTATGCCTGGGGCCGTCATATATCGGCAGATCCACCGGCCGGACGCGGCGCTCGTCGCGCGGGCGGCGGAGTGCGCGATGTCGCTTTTGTCGAAGAATTTGACCGCACCGAAAACAGGGGCAAACACCGTCCCCTGAATCAATTGACATTCCTTGTAATGGCATACAACTCGCTTGCCTGTGCACGCCTTTTCGATTGATGCCGGAAAGCGAAATGACCATAAGTGGAAAGGCCGTTGCAGCGCTTGCCCTTGTCGCACTGCTCACCACCGGGGTCGAAAGGGCCCAGGCGGCCATCGTCAGCGAGACCGAAAGTTTCCTCATTGGGGGCACTCCTCAGAGCCTCCAGCCAGGCGGCGACACGGCGCTGCTGAACTTCAACCAGTTCAACTCCGTCCTGGGCACGCTCACGGCGGTTGACTTTGTTCTCGACAGTTTCACCGTAACGGTGGTCTCTGTGTTCGCCCTGGGTTCCGGCAGTGCCACCAACACCAGCAGCTTCGAGGTGCAGGTGAACCCAACGTTTGGCACGATCTTTGGGCCGCACGTCGACTCTGTAAACGCTTCCTGCAGCACGATAGGCTTTCCACCCACAGCGTGCTCCAGCTTCCCCTCGATCTCTGCGCAATTTTTCAGCGACAGCTTTACCGTGCCGGCCGGGGACGTCGATGACTTCGTCGGTTCCGGCTCTTTTGACGCGACGCTTCTGTTCCAGATCTCTCTCGTAGCTACATGCCCGCCAGGCTTGTGCTCCCCGAGCGGCAACATCCTGTGGGACGGAACACTGACGGTCCACTACACCTTCGAGCCGGCCGGTGCGGTGACCGAGCCAACTACGCTCATGCTCCTCGGTGCCGGCCTCGGCGGGCTCGCCCTCGCCCGCCGGCGCAAAGGACTCTCTGAGCGCTAAGGTTGCCGCTTCTTCTGAGCGGGCGGCAAGGCTACAGCTCTCGAATGGTGGGAAGCCATGTCGCGCGAATTGCTGCTTCGGGGTCGCTTACAGAACTTCGCTTATGACTATGCTCGCCGCAGCGCGGCCTTACTTTATTGACGCTTAGGGCCTCTCCAGCAGATCGCCGATCACACGCTCGAGATCGTTGAGCGTGCTGCATACGCGCACGAGGCTGCAGTAAGGCGCGTAGCGGTAGATGTCCGAATCGCCGGTGCCCCACGACGAGCGGAATTCCGGGTTGAGCCAGATCACCCGCTTAGCGCGCTTCGAAAGCCGTTCGAAGATGTCGGCGCGAGGGTCCGTCCCGTTCCCGCGTGCGTCGCCCAGGATGATCACCGTCGTCTTGTTCGTGACGTCTTTCACCCAGCCGCGCTCGAAGTCGGCTAGCGCGCTGCCGTAGTTCGACGAGCCGAATCCCATCGAGCTTGCGACGCGGGCAATCGCCTCCTCGAAGGGCTGCTGCTCGAACGTTTCGCTCACTTCGATCAGCGAATCGGAGTAGGCGAAAGAACGGATGTCCGCAAGCACCTCGGTCAGCGAATAGACGAACATGAGCAGGAATTGCGATACCCACGCGACGGAGCCGGACACATCGCAGAGGACCATCACGCGTGGTTTTTCGATGCGCTTGTGCTTCCATGCAGTCAGGAACGGTATGCCGCCCCAGCCCATGTTCCGCCGCAGCGTGTGGCGGATGTCGAGATGCCCGCGTTGGCGCCGCCGTTGCACCCGGGCGTAGCGGGTGGCGAGCCGTTTGGCGATGCGCCGGACGAGGACGCGCATCCGCTCGAGATCGTGCTGCCTCAGGTTCGAGAGCCGTGCGGATCTCAGCAGCCGCTCGCGCAGCTGCTCGGTTTCACCCCGCGCATAAAGGAGAAGTGCGCGCTCGACGAAATCGCGCCCCGCGTCCCACAGTCGTTCGACTGCCGCTTCGAGACGAAGCGCGCGCTCGGTCGCTTCCGCCGTGCCCTCGGACTCGAGAGCGTCGATCTGCTCCTGCACTGCGCGCAAACCCATCCGATTCAAAATGTTCAGAACGTAGAGATTTTTCTGAGTGAAATAGCGGATGTTCTGGACGCCGGCCTCGCGTGCCGCCGTCTCCATCGCCATGGCGAGGTCTGTGGGGTCGTCGGTTTCCAGCAGGTCGGCCAGCGCTTGTCCGCCTTCGCTGCCCATACCCTGCGCAACGTCGTGGGTCGCCGAGGCATTGGAGCTCGGCTCCGGATCGCTTCTCGAGAACTCCTGGCGCTGGAAATATCGGTCGAACGTCTCTTCGTAGAGCACTTTCTCGTCGAGCGTCTTCGCTAGAACGGCGCCGAGCGTGTCCCTGAGAACCGCGCGATCGGAATACCCGACGAGATCGACGGCGCGTGCGGCGTCTATTCCTTCCGCTGCGGAGATGCGAAGTCCCGCGCCACGCGCTACCTGCAGAAAGCGGCGCAGCGGCTCGCTTGCGGGGGCACACGGCTCCTGCGGCAATGGGAACGGGTGGAGGGGCATGCGCGACGCCTCAGGCGACCGCCTGCTGCGATTTTCTGGTGAGCTCGGCGATACGCTTTCCGGCCGCGTCGATGTCGGACTCGAACTTGAGCAGCACGTTGAGAGTGTCTCGCACGGTCTCTTCCGTGAGTACCGCCGTGTGCATCAGGACCAGGACGCGTGCCCAGTCGATGGACTCGCTCACGCTGGGCAGCTTCTTCAGGTCCAGTACGCGAAGCTGCTGCACGAACGAGACGAGCTGCGTGAGCAGGCGTGTGTCGATGCCGGGCACGCGCGAGCCGATGATGCGCGCCTCGAGCTTCTCGTCCGGGAATCCGATGTGGAGATGGAGGCAGCGGCGCTTCAGCGCGTCGCCGAGATCGCGCGTTGAATTCGACGTAAGAAAGACGATCGGCGGGACCACCGCCATGACGCTGCCGATCTCCGGTATCGTGACCTGATAGTCCGAGAGGATTTCCAGCAGGAACGCTTCGAACTCCTGGTCCGACTTGTCGACCTCGTCGATGAGAAGTACCGCGCCGTGCGGTTGCTCGAGCGCGCGGAGCAGCGGTCTCGGCTCGAGAAAGCGCTTCGAGAAGAACACGTCTCCGAACGAGTGCAGCTTCTCGATTGCCGAGCGCAGGTCGTCGGACTCGCCGATCACCGACCCGACCTTATCGCGGAGGATCTGCGTGTAGAGAAGCTGCTTCCCGTATTTCCATTCGTAAAGCGCCTTGGCCTCATCCAGGCCTTCGTAACATTGCATGCGGATGAGCGGCAGCATGAGCCAGGATGCGACCGACTTCGCGAGCTCTGTCTTCCCGACGCCGGCAGGGCCTTCGACCAGGATGGGCTTGCGCAGATGATGCGCAATGTAGAGTGCAGTCGAGATGCGGCGGCTCGCGATGTAGCCGACGCTCTCCAGGCCCGCGTCGGCCTCTTCGATCGATGCGATATTTTTGTGTGGTTCGATGTGCTCGCCCGTATCCATCATCCGAGGATCTCCGAGCACGGTCGCGCTGTCAATCGCGTATCATGACGGGCGAGGAGGAAGGAGAGATGAGATCTCAGTTCTCGGCGATACGTACGATGGCGATCGCCGTGCTCGTCGGTCTGCCGGGCACGGTCGCCGCTCAGCAGAACTATCCCGCGAAGCCTATCCGCTGGGTGACGCCATACGCGCCTGGCGGAAGCACGTCCGCATTGTCGCGACTCGTCGGCGAGAAGTTGAGCGAGTCATTCGGAAAACCGGTGATCATCGACAACCGTCCGGGCGCGAATACGATGATCGGCGGTGAAGCCGTGGCGAGGGCGTCTCCCGACGGCTACACGATCCTGCTCGCGGGAAACAGCCAGATCGTGCTCGCGCTTCTCATGAAGCCGCCCTACAACGTCTTCACCGATTTCGCGCCCGTCACGATACTCGCCAGGACCAACTACGTGCTCGTGGTGAATCCTGCGACGCCGGTAAATAACCTGCAGGAATTCATCGCATACGCGAAGGCGAGACCCGGGCAGCTCAATGTCGCATCCGTGTCGAGCGGAAGCTCTCAGCACCTGATGGGCGAGCTGTTCGGCATGCTGACGGACGTGAAGATGAAGCACATCCCGTACAAAGGCGGCGCGCAAGGCCTCACCGACCTCATGGGCGGACATGTACAGGCGTCGTTCTCGAACGCGCTGAACGTCATTCCGCACGTGAAGAACGGCAGGTTGAAAGGTCTGGCGATCACTGGCGAGAAACGCGCGGCGGCGCTGCCGCAAGTGCCGACGTACGCCGAGGCCGGCCTGCCGCAATACGATCCGAAGAACTGGCAGGGTGTCGTGGCACCCGCTCGCACGCCGAAGCCGATCATTGCGAAGCTCTCGTCCGAGATGGAGCGGATCCTCGCCATGCCCGACGTCGCGGAGAAGCTGGTCAACTCGGGGATGGATCCTTATTACACCGGCCCCGAGAAGATGGCCGCCTTGATGAAGGCCGATTACGCCGAAACGGCGAGGATCATCAAGACGGCGAATATCAAAATAGAAGAGTGATTTGTCATCGCGAGGCATCGCCTTTCCCTCACCCTCGATCCCTCTCCCAGAGGGCGAGGGAGGCCGGGCCCTTCTCCCCTCGGGAGAAGGGTGGGGATGAGGGAAGACTTCGGCGCCACTCTTTCTTCACCTCGCCTGCCGCGCCCGTGGCGAGGCTTCTTGGCTCC
>DASRIK010000031.1:0-2275 GCA_035650035.1 Burkholderiales bacterium
CCCGACGATGATCAAAGCCTACGAGGCGGGCATTCCCTTCAACGGCAAGCCGGTGCCCGACGGTGCGAGGATGGCCAAGATGCACTATGGCCAGAAGAAGCAGCAATATTTCCCGGGCGCGACGGTGCCGAACCAGCAGCGTGACGTGGACTTCATGGTGAAAGACAGCAAGCGCTTCGGCGACGTCGGCGGCTGGGGCTATGCCTTCTTCAAATACGACGCGACGAACGACACGTGGACGCCAGGCACGACTGATGACAAGCCGCCGCAGGCGAACGACGCCAAATGCGGCGTCGCCTGCCACACCGTCGCCCAGTCGACGGATTACGTGTTCACCGAGTACCAGCACCGTTGAGCAGCGCAACCGCGTCGGCGCCCGCTGCGAATCGCAGTTGGCCCGACGCGTCCTGCGCGGCCCGCCACACTGTCTCGGCCACGTCGGACTCCATGGTGAACGCAGCGGGTTGCGTAAGCTTCGCGAAGATTGCCTGCGCGAACGGAGCATAAGCCTCGGGAATCAGTCCCTGCATGCGCGCGCCGCCGTTGTGCGTGAAGCGAGTGCTCGGTCCATACCCCGGTTCGACCAGCTTGACGCGAATGCCGAAGGACTCCAGCTCGAACGCGAGCGACGCCGTGAATCCCTCGATGGCCATCTTGCTCGCCGTGTAGACCGCTACCATCGGCATCGGCAGCAGCGTCGCGCTCGAAGTGACGTTGACGACGATCCCCGACCTGCGAGCGCGGAACTGCGGCAGCAGGGCCTGCGTCATCGCCATCACACCGAAGGTGTTCGTCTCGAAGACTTCGCGCGTCGTCGCCAGCGGCGTCGCCTCGAACGCGCCGAACAGCCCGATGCCGGCGTTGTTCACGAGCACGTCGATGGGACCGCTCACGTCCAGCGCTGCGGCGATGCTCGCGGAGTTCGTGACATCGAGCGGCAGCACACGCAAACGCTCCGACTGCGGAAGAGTGTCCTCGCGCGGCGTGCGCATCGTGGCGAACACCTTCCAGCCCTGGGCAAGGAAATGACGCGCGGTCGCGAGGCCGTAGCCGGACGAGCAGCCGGTGATGAGCACTGTCTTCATGGCGATCTCCCATCGAAAGTTGCGATGGGCAGCACGATAGTCGTGCCCGGCCGGACGCTCTACAATCGAACGTCCACATTTCATTGGTAAGAGTCCGGCCATGGTCGATCCGCTCGCGGAAATCATTGCGCTGCTGCGGCCACGCACCGTGTTTTCGAAGGGCATCAGCGGCGCGGGCCGCTGGGCCGTGCGCTACTCGGACTTCGGTCAGCCGAGCTTCTGCGCAGTGCTGGAAGGTCGGTGTCTGCTCGCGGTGAACGAGCAGGAGCCGGCAACGCTCGAAGCCGGCGATTTCGTGCTGCTGCCGGCAACGCCTGGCTTCACGATTTCCGGCTTCGAGCCGACGAAACCGGTATTCATCGATCCGAAAACGACGCCCTCACCGACAGGCGAAGTCAGGCACGGGCGGCGCGGCGGACGCGCCGACGTGCGGTTGCTCGGCGGCTATTTCCTGTTCGATTCGCCCGATGCCGCGTTGCTCGTGTCGCTGCTGCCCACGATGCTCCACATTCGCGGCATCGAGCGGCTCGCGATGCTCGTGCAGCTCGTCGGCGAGGAATCGCGCGAGCGCCGCGCCGGCCGCGAGCTCGTGCTGGCACGGCTCGTCGAAGTCTTGCTGATCGAAGCGCTGCGCTCGAAGCCGGGCGAAGACACGCCGCCGGGGTTGCTGCGAGGTTTGGCGGACGCGCGAGTCGCCGCAGCAGTCCGGCACATGCACGGCGACCCGGCCCGCTCGTGGACGGTGTCGCAACTCGGGACGAAGGTAGCGCTCTCGCGTTCCGCATTCTTCGAACGCTTCACGCGTGCGGTGGGCTTGCCGCCGATGGAGTACCTGCTCGCATGGCGCATGGCGATGGCGAAGAACCTGCTGCGCCAGGACGAACTGGGCATCGCCGACGTTGCCGAACGCGTGGGCTACGGCTCGGCGAGCACTTTCAGCACTGCCTTCAGCCGGCATGTCGGTCAATCGCCGAGCCGGTTCGCGCGCGCACGCTAGATTCCCCACCCCCGCCCGCTGCGCCCGTTATGCGTATGGTCAACGGGGCTGCCCTGCATACATATATATGTGTGGCCAGGCCTTCGCACCCTATTGCGCGCTGGAGTTTGCCGATCGCGGCGTGCGTCGTCGCCCTCCTGCTTGCCTCTCTGCAAACACAGGCCGCCGCGCCGGGCCAAAGCATCGTGCCGGT
>DASRIK010000032.1:0-4383 GCA_035650035.1 Burkholderiales bacterium
TTGAGCCTTGCTTTGAGGTACAGGATCTCCTTCGCGTGGATCTCGATGTCGGAAGCCTGGCCCTGAAAGCCGCCCATTGGCTGGTGAATCATTACGCGCGAATTCGGCAGGGTGAAACGCTTGCCGTTCGCGCCGGCTGCCAGGAGCAGGGCGCCCATGCTCGCGGCCTGCCCTACGCACAATGTGGACACATCGGGCTTGACGAACTGCATCGTGTCGTAAATCGCCAAGCCGGCCGACACAGAGCCGCCCGGAGAGTTGATATAAAAGGAAATATCCTTATCGGGATTTTCCGACTCCAGGAACAGAAGCTGCGCCACGATCAGGTTCGCCGTGACTTCGGTGACGGGCCCCACGAGGAAAACGACCCGTTCCTTCAGCAGGCGGGAGTAGATGTCGTACGCGCGCTCACCGCGCCCGCTTTGCTCGATCACCATCGGCACGAGGCCGAGCCCCTGGGGTTCCGGCATTGCGCCGGCGTGCGGCTGGAAATACTGTCTCATGGCTTGTTACCCATTAATTCGTCAAATTCGATCGGCTTGTCTTCGACCTTCGCCGTGCGCAACGCCCATTCGACCACGTTGTCTTCCATGGCCATCGACTCGATCTCGCGCAGCCGCTCCGGCTGCTGGTAGTACCACCGGACAACTTCCTGCGGGTTCTCGTAGGACTGCGCCTGCTCTTCAACGAGCGCCCGGACCTGTTCGGGCTTGGCCTGCAGCTGATGCGCTTTGACCACTTCCGAGAGGATCAGGCCCAGGTTCACGCGCCGCTCAGCCTGCTTCTCGAACACGTTCGCCGGCAGCGGCATGTCCTCACGGATCGGGATGCCACGCGCGGCGAAATCCTGCCGCGTGAGCTCACGCAAACGCTCGATCTCGGACTCGATCAGCGCTTTTGGCACCTCGACCTGCGTCGTGCCAAGTAGGGCCTGCATAATCTGATCCTTGACGCGCCCGCTCAGCCGCATTTTGACTTCGCGCTCCAGGTTCGAGCGGATCTCCGCGCGCATCCTGGCGAGGTCACCGTCCGCCACGCCCAGACTCTTCGCAAACTCCGTATCGATCTCCGGAAGCTTCGGTGCAGCGACTTCGGAAACCGTCACCTGGAAGGTTGCGGTTTTCCCCGCGACCTCCTTGCCGTGGTAATCGTCGGGGAAGCGCAGCTCGAAGCTCTTCGTTTCACCGGCCTTCATGCCCGCGAGCTGCTTCTCGAAATCCGGAAGCAGGCGGCCTTCACCCAGAACGATCTGCTGGTTTTCGGCCTTGCCGCCCGGAAACTCCGTGCCTTCGATCGTGCCGCTGTAAGACATCGTCAGCTGATCGGCGTTCTCGGCGGCCCGATCGGCCGGCTCGTAGCGCACGCGCTGTTTGCGCATGACTTCGACCGTCCGTTCGACTTCCGCGTCACCCACCTCGAGCTGGGGCCGGGTGATCGTCACGTCCGAAATGTCTCCGAGCTTGACCTCCGGATAGACTTCGAACGTCGCGCTGTATTCGAACTGGCTCGCGCCTTCTTCAGCCGGCTTGGCATCGAACCGGGGAAAGCCTGCGATCCTCAGGTTTTGCTGACGTATCGCTTCGCCGAACGTTTTCTGAAGGGTCTCGCCGATCACCTCCTGCCGGACCTGCGGCCCATATTGCTGTGCGACGACCTTCAGCGGCACTTTGCCCGGCCGGAAGCCGTCCATTTTGACGGTGCGAGTGAGACGTTTCAGCCGGGCGTCGACTTCGTGGTCGATCTCGGCCATCGGCACCGCGATGCTCAGGCGGCGTTCCAGCGTGCCGATGCTTTCCAAATTAGCTTGCATCAAAGACTTTCGAGGTAATCAACAATCTGGTGCGAAAGGAGGGACTCGAACCCACACGCCTTTCGGCGCCAGAACCTAAATCTGGTGCGTCTACCAATTCCGCCACTTTCGCCGGGGGAGAATCTGCAACCCGTTGATTGTAATATAATCGCGACTTTAATCACAGCGGCCCGACCTTGCAACAAACATTAAGTGCAGGCCGCAAGCTGCTGATCTGACGGCCCCTCGGCCTCCGGTCATGGCGGTAGATCACTACGAGAATTTTCCCGTTGCCTCGCTGCTTTTGCCGTCGCGTCTCAGACGCCCCGTAACCCTCATCTATCGTTTTGCGCGGGAAGCGGACGACCTCGCCGACGAAGGGGACGCCGAGCCTTCGGTCCGCCTCCGACAGCTTGACTATTTTGGGGAGGAGTTGAGGCGTCTCGAGCGCGGAACACCGCCGGAAATCCCTTGGTTTTCGGATCTGGCGGAGGTAATCAGCCGCTACGGTCTCCCGCTCCAGCCTTTTCACGACCTGCTGTCGGCATTTTCCCAGGATGTCGTGCAGACGCGTTATGCCACGCACGACCAAGTGCTGGACTACTGTCGGCGTTCCGCGAACCCCGTGGGGCGGCTCCTGCTGGTACTCTACGGCGCCACCGAGCGCATCCACTTCGGCTGGTCCGATGCGATCTGCTCGAGCCTGCAGCTCATCAATTTCCTCCAGGACATTGCGATCGACTACCGCAAAAACCGTATTTACCTCCCGCAGGACGAAATGCGGCAGTTCGGTGTCACCGAGGAACAGATCGCGCGAGGCGACGCTGGCGAGAGGTGGAAAGCGCTCATGACGTTCCAGATCGAGCGCGCCCGCGCGCTGCTTCATTCCGGTGCGCCGCTCGGCCGTGTGCTCACCGGCCGTATCGGGCTCGAGCTGCGCATGATCGTCGCCGGCGGCGCACGCATACTGGAGAAGATCGAGCGCATCGGCGGAGACGTGTTTCACCGCCGCCCGGTGCTGCGGCCGTTCGACTGGCCTCTGATGTTCCTGCGCGCGGTCTGATATTGCGCATGAGCCCTCACGAGTATTGCCAGACGAAAGCCGCCGGTACACGAGCGCGGCGTACTGCGATTACGGCGATCGCGTTCACATCGGTGAGCGGCTTATGAGCCCTCATCAGTATTGCCAGACGAAAGCCGCGCAGAGCGGCTCGAGCTTTTACTACGCGTTTCTGTTTCTTCCCGACGAACGCCGCCGCGCGATCACGGCGCTTTATGCGTTCTGTCGCGAAGTAGACGACGTCGTGGACGAAACGAGCGACGCGGGCGTGGCCCGCGCCAAGCTCGCGTGGTGGCGCAAGGAAATCGAGAGCGTCTACCACGGACGACCGCAGCACCCGGTCGCACGGGCGCTCGCCGAGGTGGTGGGGCCTTATGGGCTCGAGGAGGCAAGGCTCCACGAGGTGATCGACGGGATGGCGATGGATCTCGAGTACAACGCGTATCCCGATTTCGATTCGCTGCAGGTCTACTGCCATCGTGTCGCGGGTGTCGTGGGCATCCTTTCCGCGAAGATTTTCGGCTTCCAGAACCCGCAGACCCTCGACTACGCAGCCGATCTCGGCCTCGCGTTGCAGCTCACGAACATCGTTCGTGACGTCGGTGAAGACGCGCGACGCAACCGCATTTACCTGCCGCTCCACGAGCTCGCCGAGTTCGGTGTCACCGCAGAAGACATTGCGCAGCGGCGGGAGACGGAAGCGTTTCGCAAGCTGATGGACTTCCAGATCGCGCGCGCTCGCAGCTACTACGATCGCGCACTGCAAAAGCTGCCCGCCGTAGACCGCAAAGCGCAACGCCCAGGGCTCGTGATGGCTGCGATTTACCGCACGATACTCGAGGAAATCCGCAACGACGGCTCGCACGTGCTTACGCAACGCGTCGCGCTCACGCCGATCCGAAAGCTGTGGATCGCGTGGAAGACCTGGCTGAAAGGCTGATTACCGCGAAGGACGCGCAGGACGCAAAGGACACTGCTGAAGGGGACTCGCAATGGATCTGCAGCTCAAAGACAAGACGGCGCTGGTAACGGGCGCGAGCATGGGCATTGGACGCGCGATCGCGAAAGGCCTCGCGGCCGAGGGCGTGAAGCTCGCCGTCGCGGCGCGCCGGCGGAATTTGCTCGAAGCGCTCGTCGAGGAGATCGTCGCGGCCGGCGCGGCGCGGCCCGCCATCATCGAAATCGACGTGATGCCGGACGGCGCGCCCGCAAAGCTCGCGGAGGCTGCGCGCAAAGCGCTCGGCCGCGTCGACATACTCGTGAATTGCGCAGGCGGAAGCCAACCGCCGATCGGCGTCGATGCACCGGAAGAAGCGTGGAACCATGCCATGACGCTCAATTTCATCCGCGTGAGGCAGCTCACGCATGCCGTGCTGCCGGACATGATCGAGCGGCGCTGGGGCCGCGTCGTCAACATCACGGGGAAATCGGAGCCCGAACGTCTCATTGCCACCACGCCCGCGAAAGCCGCCGTTCACGCGTGGTCCAAAGGGCTCAGCCGCGAAGTGGGCAAGCACGGCATCACGGTGAACTG
>DASRIK010000033.1:0-8830 GCA_035650035.1 Burkholderiales bacterium
ACAGCGCGCGCCGCCCGTGTGGTCATTGCGGACACCATCACCTCCACAGCGGAGCGGTGTGGAGAGTCGTAACTGGGTCGTGCGGACATTGCTGTGTGCACCGCAGGACGCTTGGACGCCGTGTTGCCAGCCTGGCCCTGCCGCGCTGCCCCGCCCTCCCCTTCCCATCTGGCCAAGTCCGACGAATCCAACGCGAGATCCTTTGTGGCGCGCTGTGTTGCGGCCTTCATAGGCGAGTGGCCTGATATTAATGATGCAGATGAGGTTGGTCTGTAGGTGAGGAGATCATTGCGATGAAACATGATAGTTTTCCTAAAAAGGCGGGCCTAAGCTGCATGCGCTGCAAGCCCGGCTTCGATCAAGATACAGGGCGACGATCGCCCCATCTGTGCGCCAACGCGCATAGTCGGAGCAATTATTGCTTCAGCCGACGCTACGCATGGAGGTGTGGTATGACGGGCCATGTAATCGACAGCTCCCCAAGGAGATTCTCTTGACTCAAACTCACTCCAAGATGGTCACGACCAGACGACGGAAGCAACGAGCCCGAAAGGACCTCGCGACAGCAGCTAAACGAGCGAAGAAGCTCAGGAGGCAGGAAGTCCGGGGGCTCGGTACGGATGCCACAAGGCCGATCGGATCGTGATGCGGATGCTTACCTCTGGAACATGAGCGGCGGGCGCCGCGGGCGCGACGCCCCCTGTGCCGCAAAGACTTGCCGACGAGTCCTAGCGAGGAACGACTATTGTGGTGTCCCGAGAGGGCGCCGGGCTGCTTTGCGGCACGATCACGGTGGTGCTCGGTGGCGCCGTTGTAGTGCCTTGGGGCACGACGACGCGCGGCTCTACGACGGTCTCTTTCTCATACGTAACGCAAGCACCGACCAGGGGCAGCAACGGCAGCAGCAGGAAAATCTTCTTCATAGCAATCTCCTTGACGAGTGTGGGCTCGATGGCTTCAGCAAAGCTCATGCCGGCTGCATGAAAACCGGACAAAGTGCTCAAGCCCTTTCGTCGTTTGCTACGGCTCGCCCCACATTGAGCCGCTTAGCACTGAAGAAGCTAAGGCGCCGACGCTGCAAAACTCGTGATCACCAGATCGCCCGTATCGAGAGGTTGCTGGAGTTTTGTTGAGCCGGACGAGCGTTACTCACGCGTGGAGCTCGAACTCGCCGTTGATTTCGACAGCAATGCCGCGCGGCAGCGACGCGTGGCCGACCGCAGTGCGGGCGTGCCTGCCGAACTCCGGCCCCCAGAGCTCGAACAGGAGGTCCGAAGCCCCGTCGATCACCTGCGGCATCTGCGCGAATTCCGGCGTGCAGTTACACATCCCGAACAGCCGCAGGACGCGCTTCACGCGATCGAGATCGCCGCAATGCGCTTTGATCGTCGCAAGCATCGTGAGCGCGACTGCGCGGGCCGTCGAATACCCCTCCTCGAGTGTGATGTCGACGCCGAATTTGCCCGTCTGCCGCACACCTGCGAGCTTTGGCAGGTCGAGCCCGTGGCCCGAAAGCAGAAGCAGCGTGCCCGTCTGCGTACAGCCGGTGCGGTTGTTCTTTGGGAATACGAACGGTGGAGGCAGCTCGTACCCCATGTCGTTCAGACGCCTTTCGATCGTGCTCATCGTGTCACGCTCACTCAGGTTTCATCCCGATCGCATCGGCAAACTTACGCACGCTGGCGATGTAATTGCGCATCATCGTTTCGAACTCAGCCGGAGCGCTGCTCACAGGCTCCGCACCGAGCGTCGCAAGCCGCTCGCGGAGCTCCGGCAGCGCGAGGATGCGCGCCATCTCCCTGGAGACCGTCTCGCGCATCGCGAGCGGCGTGGCGGCGGGCGCGAGCACGCCGAACCAGTCGTCTCCTTCGTAGTTAAGACCCGCCTCTCTGATGGTCGGCACCCCCGGCATCATGCGCGCGCCTGCTGGAGAGGTTGTCACCACGATCTGGAGCTTGCCGGCTTTCGCGAGCGGGATCGCGTTCGGCCCCGGCGCAAATGCATAGAGAACGCGCGCGGTCATTGCCTCGGTCACTGCTTCCGGCGTTCCGCGCTGCGGCGCGTGTTCGGCCTTGATCCCGGCGAGATGCGCCACGGTCGCGGCATGCAAATGCGCGGTGCTACCGACGCCGGCGGTGCTGTAGAAGACGCCTTGCGGCTGCGCCTTTGCATACGCGATCAGATCCTTCAGCGTTTTGAATCCGTGCGAAACAGACACCACCATGAAGCTCGGACTACGCGCCATCTGCCCCACGCCCGAAAAATCCTTCACGGCGTCGAAGGGAACCGTGCGGTCGATCGCGACACGCACCGCGAATGCACTGGCGACAGCGAGGAATGTCCGGCCGTCCGGCTTCTGCGTCGCGACGTGCTGCGAGCCTACGACGCCGCCCGCGCCGACGCGATTCTCCACAATAACGGGCACGTTCCACGTATCCGACATGTGTTTCGCGACGAGCCGTATCACGACGTCAGTGCCGCCACCGGCGCTGTACGGAACGACGAAGCGGATCGCCTGGGACGGGTATTTCGTCGTATCGGCTGCAGGCTCGGCGCCAAAGACGGGCGCGGATATCAATGCAAGGGCGAGGAGTCGAAGCATCATACGCATAACGTATTCGTTGGCATTGGATTATGGGACGCCCGATCTCATCCCGGTTAACTACGGAACATAAACCCACAGGTCGAGCATGACCACGGCGCCGGGCACGGCAAGCGCGGGCACTTCGATCGCGGAGAACGGAAGCGGCTGAGCGGCGATTCGGCACTGCCATGCGTGATACGCCGCGCTGAAATCGCGGAGATCGCTGTGGAACTGCTGCACGCGCACCACGTTCGCGAGCGTCGTGCCGGCCTTGCGACAGATGCGCTCGGCCGCGGCGAGGATATAGTCCGTCTGAAGCTCTGCCGGGCTGCCGAAGTACGGTTTGGCGGGATCGATACGGACGTCCCGCGCGAGCGCGCCGTCGGCATCGACAGCCATCAGCCCGCCGATGAACAGCAGATCCCCGGCCCGCACCGCCTGCGAGTGATTTTCGAATGGCATCGGCACGCCGGCATCGATCGGCTCCTTTTTCGTGCGGCCGCCGCCCCGCACGCTGATGGTGTTGATCTCGATGCGGCCCACTTCGCAAATGAAGCCTGGCGTCGATGTAGTCACGATCGTCGTGGCGGGCGGCGCGTTTGGGAAGTGCCTTGCCCATACCTCATTGAAAGCGGGAACGTCGTTCACGTCGCGCATGTAGACCTGAGCTTTGACGACATCCTCGAGCGTCGTGCCCACGGTGCCAAGCGCCGGTTTCAATTTGCGCTCGATGATGAATTCGGTTTCCAGCTTGATCGGCGTGCCTTTCCACAGGTGGCCCGCCGGCATGCGCGCGCTTGGGTCGATGGGCCCTTCCTCCAGTCGGAGCGCCTCCGCCGTCTGGCCCGCCACGAATACGTAATCACCGCACGTCAGCACGGGGCTGTACGCAGAGGTCGCATGCACCGGCAGATTCTGCGGCCGATGTTGCATCGGCTCGAAACCATCGCCGGGGACTACCGCGATCATCTGCACTTCCATGTCCTGGTGGGCAAGCAGGAAGTTCTGGTGCAAATTCGATGTGCTCGGCGGTACAAGGCCGCCGAAGAAGACCCTGCGCACGTCGTGGTACGGATCGACGGCAGGCGCAGTTCGGTAATACTGATCCACGCGCACCACGTACTTCCGATCGCTACCGCCCGCTTTCAGCACTTTGTCGAAGTTCGCGAAGATGTGCTCGGCTTCTTTGCGATTCCTCGGCGTACCGTGGCACGGCGCGCTTACGTTCACGACGTCCGGAGACATGCCGTCGGCGAAATCCGCCTGGCCTTTGTGTCCGGTCGCGAACACCCAGCGGCCGGCGCGCACGCCGGGGGCGTAATGGATGTTGCCAGGCCTGATCGTTACCGGGAGCAGTGGAGTTACGGCGGTCGGTGCGGGCTCCGTGTGATCTAGCGGCAGCATCGGATGCGGTGGCTCGTGGTACACGGATGCATCTTACCCGAGGTCACGCCGCTCGCATCGGAGCCGGAGCCTGAGCGACGTGCTTCTTTGACGGGCTCCTCGCCAGGCATGCCCGAATGGTCTGCCCTCACAGCGCAGTGCGGGTGGCTACCGTGCTGCGCAGCTCAGACGTCAGAGACTGACCGCACTTGCGATGCGCTCGCGTGCTCCATAATCACCGTGTCCGGACGGGGAAAGCCGTTGAATTGCGTCGCATGAGCGGTCGTGTAGGCGCACGACCGCGAAAGGAAGCGGAACTTCCAGCTCGCGTTCGTGTTCTCGCGCAGTCGGAGTGGCACGTTCAACCTTCGCGCTCTTCATCGCGCCGCAGCCGGCGGCTTTTTAGCCAGTGGTCTTCTTCGCCGGCGCTTTCAGGCCAGTCCTCGAGGGGATCTTCTACCGAGTCAGCTTCGGGCGGCAGCGCGTCGGGTTCGTCATCCGCGATGCCGTATGGCGCCTGGCTCGTCGCGCTGAGATTCTCCTGCGCTTCCGGCAAACGGGATCGCTTCTTCCGCGGCACGGTTTTCGGGCTTTTCATCGCAAGCTTCCTGGACTTCGACTACCAGTTTAGAAGCCGCACCGATCTCCGTGCCGATTTGCGTCAGGGACTCATCGCATATCTAGCGGATGATCCCTCAATCATGGCGCCGGTAGTGCCGAAGCTCGGTGCCGGCCGGTGTAGCACCATGCGATCGCGTTCTCCCCGTCGCGCTCGATGAGCTCATCGAGCTCGATCACGAGAAACGTACGGTCCTGCGGATACAGCACCTCTCCGTCGGAGGTGAAGATTCCGTCCATGAGGAGTTTGCGAATGTCGCTCAATGTGCCCTCAGGCAGCGCTGCCGCGCTCTCGATGAGGGACTCGATAACCTGGCACAACTCCGGAGTCGCGCGCGGCGGCTCGGTTGGGGGAGCTGTCGTATGACCTGCACCCGTGCTCTCGTCCATAGCTTCTTTGCCCATCGCGATGAATTCCAGAGCCAGTTTACCGCCGCTTGGGTCGCCGCATCTTTGTGATAAGTCAAATCCTGACGGTCAGCGCAATGCTTGGCACTGAAGCTGATAGGGTGGCGCACACCGGATCGTGCGCCTTGCTCCTGCGGTCCTTGCGGGCGTTATGGCGCGACCGCCGTGACGCGCCCCGCCGCAGCGTCCTTCAGTGCGCCGAGGAAAAACAGGAGCCGCACGAGCTTGTCGTTCGCGCTGATAAAGAAACTGCCGTAGCAATGATGTGAAGTTTGCACTCGCTTTCGACAATGCTTATAGTTGTATCGACCGCTCGCGAACGTAAGAGCACTGAGCGGTCGACTTCTTCCGCTCGCCGACGCGGATAAGGCGTTGTATTCCTTGTGTTGTTGATTCTTCGTATTTGCGCTGTCGCTTCACCCGGAGCGCTGGACGAAGCACCGCGCGGTCGTAAGCAGAGACAAAAAGAACAGAAGCTCAACCATACAGAACAAGCTCGCGTGCAGGGGAGCGAGCTACTTGTGGTATGTGCGTCTGGGTCCATTTCGCGATGTCCGGTGACCCTTCGTCAGAGGCGGAGGTCACGCGTTGTCTCGCCCAGGCCGGAGTCACCTGCTGCGCGCACGGTGCACACAATGCGTGCAGCGCAGGCATCGTCTGTTTTTCTACGGTAACCGATGAGCTTTGCGACTTGTTGCACCGAGTCAGCGCCGGCGGTGCAGCGCGCGTGTTCGCGATCGCGCTCGGTACCGCCGATTTGGGCCGAAATACATGGCGGCTCTTGAATGCCGGCGCTTCTGAGGTATTTGCATGGAAGCACTGGTCGAACGCAGCCGGTGAGATCGCAGCGCGGCTCGAACGTTGGGACGCGATCGATCAGCTCGTCGAATCACCGCTCGTGAGAAACACCTTCGTTGGGGAGGGTGCGACCTGGAAAAGAATCACCCGCCGGATTGTTGAACTCGGCCGGTTTACCCAAGCGAATGTTCTCGTGCTGGGCGAAAGCGGGACCGGGAAGGAGCTCGTCGCGCGGTTGGTGCACGCCTTGGATGCGCGGGAGAGAAAAGGAGAACTCGTGGTCCTCGATTGCAGCACGATCGTCCCCGAGCTCTCAGGCAGCGAATTTTTTGGCCATGAGCGAGGTGCGTTCACCGGGGCGTTGCACGTCCGCGACGGCGCGTTCGCCCTTGCCGACCGCGGCACGCTCTTCCTCGACGAGGTAGGTGAGCTGCCTTTGTCGCTGCAGGGGCAGTTGCTACGAGCAGTACAGGAGCGGACGTACAAGCGCGTTGGGGGTAACACGTGGCATTCCACCGATTTTCGGCTCGTCTGCGCGACCAACAGAGATTTGGGCGAGGCGGTCAGCCGCGGCGAGTTTCGGCACGATCTCTATCACCGCATCGCGAACTGGACGTTGAGGCTGCCGCCATTGAGGGAAAGGCCGCATGACGTGCTGCGTCTCGCGCGCTACTTCATGCAGCAGATGCGTCCAAACGGAGAGGCGCCCCAGTTCGATCAATCCGTTTCACAATATCTCGTTCAGCGGGACTACCCGGGCAACGTGCGGGAGCTCAGACAACTGATATCGCGGATTGCCGACAGGCATCTGGGCCCCGGTCCCGTCACCGCAGGAGACATACCCGAAGACGAGCGGCCTCACGAGCCGTTACGATTGAATGAATGGCGCGACGAATCGTTCGAGGGTGCGATTCACCGGGCGCTTTCGCTCGGCGTCAGGTTGAAAGAGATCGGCCGCGCGGCGGAAGAGACGGCGGTTTCCATCGCTATGGACGAGGAGAACGGCAGTCTTCGGCGCGCCGCCAGCCGGCTCGGCGTGACCGATCGCGCGCTGCAGATGCGCCGCGTGAGCGCAAATCGATCGCGCCGACCCGTCTAGCTCTGTGGCGCCAGCCGTGCGCTGGACAACCACGGATCGTGAATTTCGCGCCCTACGCGCTCCCCCGATGGACGAAGAGCCAAAACTGAAGATCGCCGCACTCCCACACGAGCGATAAGTCGCAGGAAATTCCGCCCAAGGACGAGAAGCTCATCGGATGCCCGCATTCGAAGCGCCCGAACCTTGGCGAGCTCCACGCCCGGATGCAACCACGGACCATCCGAGCCGAACAGTATCTTGTCCGGCCCTGCGCGCCGTACGGCCTCCACCAGGAGATCGAAGCGCCGAACGCCGGAGGTGTCGGCGTAAATGTTCGGATGCCGCGCCAGGTGATCCAGCAATGCGAGCTGCGCCCGCCAGTCGTCGGAGAAGCTCCCCAGGTGCGGAATGATGAACGAAACATCGGGATACTCCTGGGCCAGGAGCTCCACAATGGAAACTTCGCCCATCACGTCATACAGCACCGGCAGCGAAAAACTGCGCGCCGCTTCGCAGATCTCGCGCGTGATCCGCGCGTCGTAACGATGGACTTTGATGCCGACGAACCCATAGCGCTCGACCGCGAGCTGCACCATGTCTCCCACACGGCCACGATCCCGATCCGCATGAACAAAAGCGAAACCATAGAAGCGATCTCGACGGCTCGCGACGATGCGTGCGACCTCACGATTCGCCTGCGCATAATCCGAATGGAACGCGGCAAGCAGAACAGTGCGCGCGATACCGGCGCTTGCGGCTCGAAGCATGTAACGCTCCAGACGCGCCGCGGTATCCCAGGGGCCGGTGAGACCATCCCCTTTCCCCGCGTGGCAGTGGCAGTCGATGATCATGGCTGGACGTGCTGTTAACTTGGAGCCCTGAGTTCCCGTAGGTCAACCACTATCGAGAGCTGGGTCTGATTCGAAGCTCGGCAGTGAGCACTGTCGCTGTCGCGCCGGGTGACGACCGGCCGATACCGGCACGAACCTTTCCGGGCTCACCCCGTACCGTTCCCAGGTTCACCCGCGCCTGCTCGTCATCATCGACATAGAGAACGGCGGTTGCCTCACGCGTGCCGACCCGCACCAGGGTAATTTTCCATTTCCGCCACGCGTCCACTTCCAGTTCAGTATCGCTGTTCGCGACCGCCAGCCTGCCGTCGGGATTTCTACGCGCAAGGCCTGCCCACACGGGCCCGGGTCCCTTGTACAGATGGGCGGCTAAATACGGACCCCCTTCGCTGACGAACTGGAGCAGATCTATCCTCTGGCCCGGATAAAGGCCCAGCTTCACGGGGTTGAACCACGCTTCCGCCGCCCATTCGGCGCTCTTCCCAGGCAATGCATACTCGATCGCCGCGCGTTGTGCGTCGGCTTCGGACGTAGATGCATCCACACAGATCATGACCCCCGCGTCGACAGTCCCTGTCGGGTGATCTTCGACAGTATCCGTGTCGATCGAGGTGCCGCTGCCGGAGGAGCTTGTGAGTGCCGCCCAGCCGGCAGGCGGCATATCGCCATCGAAGGGCACATATTCGTCGATCGCCCCCGGATTCGGGAGTGCAATTTCCTGGCTGCTGACCGTATTGCCGGCAACATCGATAATTCGAGCCACCACTACATCGCAGTCCGCCGGAATGTTGCGGATGAGAATGCCGTACTTGAGGTCTCTCTGTTCGAGTGCAACCATGTTCGATTTCTGATAGCCCTCGACTCCAATGTCGTTCACATAAACGTGCTCGTCGCCATTACCTTCGTTGACCGTCGCTTTGTCGTCGAAATCGACGATACGAGTCTCCAGCAGCTTTCCACGCGCTCTGAGATCGACCTCGACGCGTTTCAGATCACCTTCAAGTTTGCTCGGTGCGCCAAATAGCAAACGCGCAACCCTGTGCTCGCCTGACCGGTGCACTCGGTCCAGCACGGCAGGGCTGAAGTTCACGGTGTCCGGGTACGGCAGGT
>DASRIK010000034.1:0-2213 GCA_035650035.1 Burkholderiales bacterium
CATTGAAGCCATCGAAAAGCTTGCCGAGGAAGCGGCCAAGGCGGGCAAGATGGTCTCGTTCGGCGGTCTCCACCCCACGTCGTCGGCCGCGCGCATGCGCATCACGAAAGGAAAGATCGTCACGACCGACGGCCCGTTTACGGAGGCGAAGGAAGTCATCGGGGGGTTCTCGATCTTCAACCTGGCGTCGAAGGAGGAAGCGCTCGAGGAGGCCCGCAAATTCACGGAGCTGCACCGCGTTCACTGGCCAAACTGGGAAGGCGAGATCGAGATCCGGCTGATGTACAAGGAGCAGGACGACGTGCTGGCGACGCAGATCGAAGCGAGTCGTCTCCTCGAGCACGTAGGCGGTGTCCGCGGTCAGGAACGCTGAATCCAGACGGGGGCCAGGGGAACTCGGCATCGAGCTGCGGGGGTGCGCGATGGTCATAGGCAACGAGTGTCACCCTGGCTGCCGCATGATCACTGCCTAGAATGTTTTCGTCTATCGCGCACGGGCGCAGCGCACGATCGATGACTCTATCGCAGATAGCGCCTGAACCACGCGACGATCCGCGCATCCCGATCGCGTCGATTGTTGAGCGCCTCGTGGATCTCCTTCGCGTACACAATCAACTCGTACTCCCTCCGCAGGCTGCTCAACTTCGTCGCAAACGCCAGCGCCTGCGACACCGGCACCTCTTCGTCGTCGGCACCATGAATCATCAGTAGCGGTACGGTGACCTTCTCGGGCCACTGCATGACGGATCGTTCGGCGAGCGCGGCGGCACCTCGACTCGAATAATCGGGAATCAGCTTCGTCACCCGGTTGGCAACGCCGGGCATGCGTTGCTTCGTCGATTCCATGAGACCTTGCATGTCGTAGATGCCACCGACCACGGCAGCGGCATTCACCGTCACGCCACGCGAAAGGGCCAGGAACGTCATCATCCCGCCGCGTGACACGCCGTAGAAGAAGATGTTCTTCGGATCTGAATAGGGAAGCGAGGACGCGAGCGAGACGAGGGTTACGACATCGCCGACATCGGCGCCGCCGACCTCCTCCAGGCCTTCGCCGCCGTCGTTGCCACGATACTGCGATGCCACCACCACGAAGCCGTTGGCTGCGAGCTCGAAGAAATCGAGAATGTTCGGCGCATCGATCTTCCCGATGTCCTGTACACCGCCACGGTTGTAGATGATGACGGGATACCGCCTCCCCTCGGGATCGCGCGGCTTCACCAGGAAGCCGACCACCTTCAGCCCGTCGCTCAGGTACTGAATCCTCAGGCATTCGGTAGCCGCGCTGGTCTTCGCCGAGTCAAATTCAGCCTTCGAGTAGAAGCGCCGGGTAAAGGATGTCTGTTCCTCGAACGTGGTGAATTGACAGGGCGACTGCGCGACGATCGCAGCCGTGGTCGAGACCTGCGCGTGATTGTGCGCGTGGGCATTCACGAACCCGGCCAGCAATGCGGGCAGCCAGAAACCGGCAAGTACTCTCATGGATCAAGTCCGTGAAAGGTGACGGAGTGCCGCAACAGCGGATCTTCGGATGTATACGCAGGCGCGAGGAGATGGTTCACACGGTGCCCGCACAGTGTTGTAGTCGTCCGCCGAGTTTATCGAACGGGACTGATGACGAGCGCGTGGCGATCGGGTCCGTCACGATCTGGTCTATGATGACCGCTTCCAGCATGAATCGGGTTCTCGCGACGATTCTCTTCGTGGCGGCGTGTCTCGGGGTCTCGTCGGCATCGGCGCGCGTGGAACCGCGGCAGGTCTTGCTGCTGTACTCTTACGAGCGGGAGTTCTCGCACTTCACGTTCGCGCGGCTGTTTCGTCCGGAGCTCGCCGGTTCCTCACCTGAGCCGATCAATTTCATCGAGATCTCGCTGCAGACCGTGCGCGCGAGCCGTACGGAGTCGGACGCCGACGTTCTCGAGGGTGTTCGAGGCATCCTTGGCAGCGGGCGGCCGGATCTCGTCGTCACGCTCGGAGGTCCGTCGGCGAGCTTTGTGCAGAGACACAAGACCGAGCTCTTTCCGCAGACACCCGTGCTGATAACCGCCGTCGACAGCCGCTTCCTCGATGCCGCGCCGCTGCCGGCAGGCGCAACGGCCCTTACCGTGAAGCATGATCCTCCCCTGATCCTCGACAGCATGCTGCGGCTGTTGCCCGACACCACCACGGTGTTCGTCGTGATCGGGGCGTCGCGCGTCGAGCAGTTCTGGCTG
>DASRIK010000035.1:0-7486 GCA_035650035.1 Burkholderiales bacterium
TAGAAATACGGCCCGGTGTTGGCGGCAAGGAGCGCTTTTGCGTTGTGGAAAAAGTACAGCGCGAAATCGAAGATCGCCGCGGACACCGGTGCTCCGTCGATCTGCACGTGCCGCTCGACGAGATGCCAGCCGCGGGGCCGCACGAGGAGAGTCGCGGTCTTTTCGTTCAGCTCGTAAGCCTTCCCTTCCGGGCTGCGGAAGGAAATCGTGCGGCGTACCGCGTCGCGCAGATTGATCTGACCGTCGATCATATTCTTCCAGGTCGGTGCGTTCGAATCCTCGAAGTCCGCCATGAACACGTTCGCCCCGGAATTGAGCGCGCTGATCACCATCTTCCGATCCGTCGGGCCGGTGATCTCCACGCGGCGGTCCTGCAGGTCGTGAGGCACGGCGTCGATCGTCCATGCGCCGTCTCGAACCGCCGCCGTTTCCGGAATGAAGCCCGGCAGCCTCCCGGAGTCGAATTCCTTCTGGCGACGTTCGCGTGCCGCCATCAGATCGCGGCGCCGTGGCTCGAACCGCCGATGGAGCCTGGAGACGAATGCCAGACACTGCGGCGTCAGAATTTCCGAATACGACGGCGGCACTTCTCCGAGGATTTGAACATCGTGAAGCTGCGCTGATGACGAAAGATCCATGCTCATGCTCCCCGGTTACGCCGCCAGAGCGGGCTTGCCGTGCTCGTGGAACTGCGCTTCCTCCGTCGAGCCCGTGAGCGCCGTGACCGAAGAGCGCCCGCCCTGGATCACCTGCGTGACGGCATCGAAATAGCCGGTTCCCACTTCGCGCTGGTGACGCGTTGCCGTGTAGCCGAACCGTTCCGCCGCAAACTCGGCTTCCTGCAATGGCGCATACGCGGCCATGCCGTCCAGCCTGTAACGGCGCGCGAGGTCGAACATGCCGTAATTGAGCGCGTGGAAACCCGCAAGAGTGATGAACTGGAACTTGTATCCCATCGCGCCAAGCTCACGCTGGAATTTCGCGATGGTGGCGGTATCGAGATGCCGCTTCCAGTTGAAAGACGGAGAGCAGTTGTAGGCGAGCATCTTTTCGGGATACACGCGGTGTATCGCTTCTGCGAATTGCCGTGCGAACCCGAGGTCCGGCGTGCCGGTTTCGCACCAGACGAGATCGGCATAGGGCGCATAAGCGAGCCCGCGCGACACTGCCTGCTCCAGTCCGTTTCTGACCCGATAAAAACCTTCGGACGACCGTTCTCCGGTGATGAACGGCTTGTCATTCTCGTCGACGTCCGTCGTGACGAGTGTGGCCGCCTCGGCGTCGGTACGTGCGAGCAGTATCGTCTGCACGCCCATGACGTCGGCCGCAAGCCGCGCGGCGCACAGCTTTTGCACCGCTTCCTGGGTTGACACGAGGACCTTCCCACCCATGTGCCCGCACTTTTTCACGGACGACAACTGATCTTCGAAATGCACGCCCGCCGCACCGGCCTCGATCATGGCCTTCATGAGCTCGTAGGCGTTGAGCACTCCGCCGAAGCCCGATTCCGCGTCCGCCACGATCGGAGCGAACCAGTCCAGCGAATCGTCGCCTTCCGCATGATGGAGCTGGTCGGCGCGCATGAGAGCGTTGTTGATCCGGCGCACCACACTGGGGACGCTCGAGGCCGCGTAGAGCGACTGATCGGGGTACATCTGACCGGAATCATTTGCATCCGCGGCGACCTGCCAGCCGGACAGGTAAATTGCCTCCAGCCCCGCTTTCACCTGCTGCATCGCCTGATTCCCGGTGAGCGCGCCCAGCGTATTGACGTACGGGCGAGTCGTGAGCAGCCGCCACAGCTTCTCGGCCCCGCGGCAGGCGAGCGTATGCTCGACCATCAACGTTCCGCGCAGGCGACACACGTCCTCGGCCGTGTAGTCGCGCCTGACGCCTCGCCAGCGCGGGTTTTCCTGCCAGTCGTCCCTGACCGCCTGTATCGCCGGATGATTCATGCCGTGCTCCTTCGATGTGATGAATGAATGGACAGGGGCACGTTAATGCGGCTATCGTGTGAATTCCACAGAATAAAACTTCACAACGTAAATTTGACAGAACGGGAGTCTGTCAATTTCACAGAGTGGTTTTAACAGCGGAGCGCGACCATGATCAGGAACAGCCACTTTCTCGGCGCGAAGCTTAAGACCCTGCGCAAGACCCACCGCATCACGCTCGAAGACCTGTCTGCACGCTGTGCGCATATAGCACCGCAGGCCGCGCCGTCGGTCTCGTACCTGAGCATGATCGAAAGCGGTCGTCGGAATCCGTCTCCTGAAGTCCTCGCGATCATCGCGAACGTCTTCCAGCGCAAACCTGAATGGTTTCTCGATGAGAATGCCGAGCTCGCCCCTGTCGCTCGCGACGAGCCCGGCGGCGGCGCGGCGCGCATTCCATTCGAGCCGTCCTTTCTCTTCTCGAAGAATCTTCTGCAAGCCGCCATCCCCGAGCTCCTGTCGCAGACGGGAACGACGGGACGCCAGTTCGCGCGGCTGCTCATCCGCTCGCACCAGGAAATCTCGCGCAACGAATACCCCGATCTCGAACGCACTGCGGAAACCATCGGCAATCGCGCCTTTCCGCTGCGGGTCGAAGATCTCATGGACCTCGCCAAACGCCACGGGCTCGAGATTCGCTGGTTCGAGCGCAAACCCGTGCTCGCACGGCAGAACGATCACGAGGTGCGCAGCGTCGTGCGATCGTTTTTCGATGCGCCGGGTACCGTATATGTGAACAAGACGCTGAAAGCCGACGCGGCACGCCTCAAATTCGATCTCGCGTCGCACATCGGCCACAAAGTCCTGCACGGCGGAGACGGCCTAAAGTCTCCGCATGCGACCGGCGGCGAGATCGGCGAAAGCCCCGACAGCGGCTCGCCGCTCCACGGCATCGAAGCGAAAGACGTGCTGCTTGCATGGCGCGACTTCGAATGCAGCTTTTTCGCCGGCGCCCTCCTCTGCCCGAAAGTGCCTTTCCGTCGGTTTCTCACGAGGGAACGACACCGCGTCGAAGCGAGGGGCAAGCTCGGGCTCACGCCATCGGTGATGATGCGGCGGATGACCAAAGTGTCCTCGTATCCATACTGGCATTTCTTCGACGCGCACGCGCCCGGTCAATTCCTCGCGGTATACCGGGGTAACGGCATTCCGCTGCCGTGGGGCAACATGACCCAGGCGTCGGACCCATGTCCGCACTGGGCGGTATTCCGCATGCTCGGCAATGCGCAGAAGGATTCGAGCTCGCAGATTTCAGTGCTGCGTGACAATGACCGGTGGCAACTCTACTGTTGTCACACGCTGCGCACGCGCGACATGGCAGGCAATCCGCACGTGCTGTCCGTCGGCATCGATCTCGTGCCTGCGCTCTCCGCGAACGCGACCGATCACGAGGATATTGCTCAAACGATCGGCGAAGAGTGCTTTCGCAAAGGCGGGCAGGCGAGGATCGGCCGTGACGCAGCAGAAGCCATACGTGCGGTTGCGAACATTCTCAGCATCGCGTGGCTGGAAGATGCGCTTCAGCAGCCCGCGCGCATCATCTGCCCCCGCAGCTCGCGCTGTCCGCGCCACGGCCAGTGCAACGTCGCGCCGGCAACGCGGGCGCGCGATATCGGCGACGTGAAAAAAGAAATTTTGCTGACGGCGAAATGAGTCTTCTGGCGCCCGTCGAGCGCATTGAAGTATCCGTTCGATTTATCGGACAATGACGCACGTCTGTAATCGGTGCCTGCATGCTTTTCAACTCGCAAGAGTTCATCTTCCTGTACCTGCCGATCGTCTTCGCGGCCTTTTACGCGCTCGGCGCCCACAGCCGGCGCGTTGCTGCCGGATGGCTGGTACTCGCTTCGGTTTTCTTCTACGGCTGGTGGGCGGCGGCGTACGTCCTGCTGTTGCTTACGTCGATCACGACGAATTTCACTTTCGGGGTACTTCTCGCGCGTGATGGCAACAGCTCTCGTCAGAGAGCAGCCCTGCTCGTCGTCGCCGTCGGGCTGAATCTTCTTCTGCTGGGCTATTACAAATACGCGGGCTTCTTTGCGAACGCGCTGAGCAGTCTCTCGGGCACCCAGCTGCGTATCGCCGAAGTCGTGCTCCCGCTCGGCATTTCGTTTTTTACGTTCACCCAAATCGCATTTCTCGTCGATACGTACAAGGGTTACGTAAAAGACTTTAATTTCATTCATTACGCTCTGTTCGTTACGTATTTTCCACACCTGATCGCGGGGCCGATCCTCCATCACAAGGAGATGATGCCGCAGTTCGCAAAGCCGGAGACCTATCGCCTCGACGCCGCACGCGTTGCCGTCGGACTGACGATTTTCGGCTTCGGTCTGTTCAAGAAGGTAGTGCTTGCCGACAACGTCGCTCCGTACGTCGGCCCGGTGTTCGACGCGCCGGGGTTCCAGCCCACGCTGATCGAGGCGTGGGGCGGGGCGCTCGCATACACAGCTCAGCTCTATTTCGATTTTTCCGGCTATTGCGACATGGCTGTCGGGCTGTCATTGCTTTTCGGAGTCCGTCTGCCGCTCAACTTCAACTCGCCCTACAAGGCGGTGAACATCAGTGATTTCTGGCGGCGATGGCACATGACGCTTTCGCGCTTCCTGCGGGACTACCTCTACATTCCGCTCGGCGGAAACCGCAAAGGACCGACACGCCGCAACGTCAATTTGATGGCAACAATGCTGCTGGGCGGCCTGTGGCACGGCGCGGGCTGGACTTTCGTCGCATGGGGTGGCTTGCACGGGTTGTATCTGGCGATAAATCATGCCTGGCGACACATGCGCTCGCGCGCAGGCCATGACCTCGAGCGCACGACGTTCGCGGGGCGGCTTGCCGGCCGGCTCGTTACGTTCATCGCAGTCGTCTTCGCATGGGTGTTGTTTCGCGCAAGCGACATGGCGAGCGCCGGAAACATCATGGCTGGAATGATCGGACTCAACGGACTCGAGTTTTCGAGGCTGCCGGCGTTCTTCTGGCCCAATCAACCGCTCTGGACCGGAGTCTGTCTCGCGATAGCTTTCTTCCTGCCTAACGTCGCGCAAATGATGCGTGCATATCGTCCCGTTCTCGATAAAGTCGCTGCGGAGCGCGAGCGCTATGAGTTGAGAGCAGCCTGGCGCCCTACCCTCGGCTGGGTTGCCTTGAGCGCGACGCTGACCTGGATCGCAGTACTGGGCGTGTCCAAAGTCAGCCCGTTCCTCTACTTCCAGTTCTGAATCATGAGCGAGCGCCGGTACGTCCAGATCTGGCTCATGTTGACCATTGTGCCGCTCGGATTGGTGCTAGCACTGAATCTCGTCGTCGATCCTTATCGCCTGCGTCTGGCCGGTTCTATCGGTGACGCCGGAATCCTCAGACCGGACGTATACAGCTTCGTCAGGGTCAACAAAGCATTCGGAATCGCTCGGGAGGACGCCGATGTCGTGCTGCTCGGCTCTTCGAGAGTGCAGTGGGGCTTCGAACGCGACGCGCCGCCATTCACGGGCCGCAGGCCGTTCAATCTGGCGCTTTCAGGCCCTCGGTTCGACGAAGTCTGGGCCACATTCCAGTGCATGCTTGCGCATGGCACGCCGCGCACCGCGATAGTCGGGCTCGACTTCACTGCATTCAATATGCGCGGTGCGCCCGAAACACAGCTTTTTCGCTGCACTGATTCGTGGGATCGTGCACTCAGCGCCTATGTCTCGGGAACGGCGTTCAACGCTACATTGGCAGCGATCCGCAGCACGCTTGCCGACAATGACCCGGGCTCGCGTGCATCCCGGCAGGTACTGGACGCGAACGGCTTCTCACGTTCCAGTCTCCGCTTCGAGCCATACCTCAAAACCGATGGTCACCACACCTTATTCCGGACTGTCGAGGACAGCTATATGGGCGCGTACGCGAGCTTCTCGTTGACGGACGCGCGCGGCAAGTCCTTGTTCCCGGATTTTCGAGCGATGCTGAAGCGGGCAAGAGCGTCCGGGATCGAGCTGAAAGTCTTCATCCAGCCGGAGCATGCGCGCCAGCTCGAGCTGGTGCGTGCTGCCGGGTTGTGGCCGACTTACGAAGAATGGAAGCGCACCCTCGCAACGATCGTGGACGAGGAAAGCGGCGGTAACGGGAACACGTTGGAGCTTTGGGATTTTGGGAATTACGACTCAGTCACCACGGAGGCCTTGCCGGCGAAGGGTGACGTGCAGAGTCGCATGAAGTACTTCACCGACGTATCGCACTATACGCCAGTCGTGGGTCAAATGATCCTGATGCGGCTCCTGGGAGACGAGCAGACACAGGGAAGCGTCCCGCAGACCTTCGGCCACCGCCTGACGACACACAATCTCGAAGAGCGCCTGGCAGAAGTGCGACGAGCCCAGGCCGACTATCGAGCAGCGCATGCGAGTGAGGTGTTCGAGATCGAGCGGCGGATGACGCTGCGATTGAAGCAGATGCCCCCGCTCGCCACCGACCGGTGACGCACGCGCCCAGAACTGCTATGCGCGCTTCCGTGGCGTAAGCGGCGGCTTGACGCCCTCCGGCAGCGGCATGTCGTGCGCAAGCAACGTCATCGCGACCATGCTGTAGTAGCCGCTCAGGAGCGTCAGCTCGACCACGCGCTGCACCCCGAAGAGCTCTTTCGCACGGGCATGGGTTTTCTCGCTGATCGTATGCTTCTCGAAGAGCTCGGTCAGATAGTTGTAAATCGCTTCCTCGTCTTCCTTGTCGAAGGACGGCCGTTCGCCACGCGCGAGCGCATCCACGATCGATGCGCCGAGGCCGTTTTCGAGGGCGATCTTCGCGTGCGCCTGGAACACGTAATCGCAGTCCCATGCCCGTGCAGTGATGATGATCGCGAACTCCGAGAGCCGCAGCGGGAACGTGCTCCGCAGCCGCAGGACTTCGCCGAACGGGTGCATGAGCTCGGTGATCTCCGGGCAATGCAGCGTGAAGCGATAGGGCCCGGGAATGCGGCCGCCCCGCCTGCCCAGCAGGCCGTCGAGGACGCGTCGTTGCTCGGCGTCGAGATCGCTTTCAGGCGAGATGAGTGGTACTCGTGCCATTCGGATTCCTTCGTCTTGTTTACGTCCAGCCCAATCGCGCAAGCAGCGCGCGCCCCATGATCGAGTCCTTGTCCTTTTCCGAGCACCCAATCATACGCGGGTCTGCTGCGGGACTGCGGAGCGTCACCGATGCACCGCAATCGCTGGTTGACCTCTCGCCGCATACAGGCGTTGAATAAAGCATAAGAACGCGCGACGAAGCGTGCGACCACCGAGGAGCTCCGCTGACGGATCTCCGAAGGAGGCGATCATGAGTTACATGATGAAGGCGTTCGTGCTCTCGGCGACGCTCGCCGCAGCCGGCAGCGCGTATGCCGACGAGGGAAAGCCGATGACGGCGCGCAATTAAGCTCGGGGACGCAACGATTGCGGACATCGTCGCGTTCCTGGAGTCGCTCACGGGCGAGGTGCCGCCGCACTACGGCCCGCCCGCTGAGAGGTTGACCA
>DASRIK010000036.1:0-11251 GCA_035650035.1 Burkholderiales bacterium
GTGATCGCGGTGCCTGCGCGGCCTGCACGCCCGGTGCGCCCGATGCGATGCACGTAGACTTCGGGCGACTGCGGGATGTCATAGTTGATGACGTGGCTCACGTGCTGGATATCGAGGCCACGGGCGGCGACGTCGGTAGCGATCAGGAGGTCGGCGGTGCCTTCCCGGAATCGGTTCATCACGCGGTCACGCTGCGGCTGCGCGAAGCCGCCGTGCAGCGCCTCCGGGTTGTAGCCATGAGCCGCGATGGCCTCGGTCAATTCGTCCACCTCCGTTCGCGTACGGCAGAAGATGATTGCGGATGCGGGGGACTCGAGGTCGAGTATGCGGCCGAGGGCTTCGAGCTTTTGTGGACCCGGCACCACGTACGCGACTTGCCGGACGCGCGGTGTCTTGCGCACCTCGGCCTTGATCGTGACGCGCTCCGGATCCTTGAGATGACGCCGGACGAGCTCGTTGATGCGCGGCGGGAAGGTCGCCGAGAAGAGCGCCGTCTGCCGCTCTTCCGGCGTCTCGTTCAATATGGCTTCGATGTCTTCGATAAAACCCATGTCGAGCATTTCGTCAGCTTCATCCAGCACGACATAGCGGATGCTGCTCAACTCCAGACTGCCGCGCCGGATGTGATCGAGCAGCCGCCCGGGCGTGCCGACCACGACTTGCACGCCGCGCTTCAGCGCAAACAGTTGGCGCTGGATCGGCTGTCCGCCATAGATGGGAAGCACCGTCACGTGACGATAGCGGCCGTAACGATGGACCGCTTCCGCGACCTGCACGGCGAGCTCGCGCGTCGGCGTCATTATGAGCGCCTGCACCCCGCGCGCTTTGGCTTCGAGCCGTTCGATGAGCGGCAGCACAAAGGCCGCCGTCTTGCCCGTACCGGTGGCGGCGCTGCCCAACACGTCGCGCCCGCTCAGTAATGGCGGAATGGCGTGGATCTGGATCGGCGTGGGTTCTTCGTAGCCCAGCTCTTCGAGAACGCGCAGCACTTCCGCGCTCAAGTCCAGCGATTCGAAACTCGCGCGGTCGGTCATGGCGGCCATGCCGGGTGGTTGCAATAAATGCACCGCTCTACACCCGGCTGCCGGGTTCGAGTCTGCCGCCGGCTCAGCACGAATGGCCCGAGTCGAACGACGAACGCAACCACTCAGGCCCGCCGTGTGCGATCCACTGCGCCGCGGCGAGGTGGCTGAATGCGACGTGCACTTCGAGGTCTGCTTCGCTCATCGTGTACCGCGCCTGCGCAGCGCAGATGAGAACGCCGAGCGCTTCACCTTGCCACATGATCGGAGCGAAAAGCGGTGACCCGGCGCGGAACGTCTCGAGGATTTTGACGAACGACCTGTGCTCGTCCGTGTTCGCAAGCAGCATCGGCTGCTTCGTCTTGATGACGTGGCCGGGATGGCCGAGGTCGTGTGCAATCCTCATGTGGCGCTGCGTCGGCCCAAAGTTCACGGGCGCGACGAGGATATTCGTCTGCCGGTCCGGCATCACCATGAAGCAGCCGGACGCGAACTGCTGCTTCTCGCCTTCCCTGAGATTTCCGGGCTCGAGATGCGCCTCACGATCGCCGAGAAGATCGGGCAGCGCGCGCGTGATGGTCCACAGCGCTTCCTCCGGACCGGACGTCATGCCGGCTTCAGCGGCTACCCGGGAGAGCGCACACAGCGCTTCGTGCCGAAACGCCGCGAGGTCCCGCAGCAGCGCATGGCGCGCGCTCACGACAGACCGAAGATTTTTTTACCCGCGACCGGCACCTTCGCCATCAGGATATCGCCCGACATGGCTTCGGTCATGTACGCAGTCTTCAGGTCGGGCCCGCCGAACGCGACGTTGGTGATGTGGTCGTGCCGGTGCTTGTCTTCGCTGTGGATGATATGCGTCGGCAGCATATGCGGATCGAAGAGCCACACACCCACATTGATATGGCACACGTACAGACCGTTGTCGGCCGCCATCTCGATGCCGTCGGGGCCGACCCCGCCGGACACCTGGATGCAGCTTCCGGTTTTCGAAACCTGCCCGTCCTGCATGACCGGCAGCCGCCAGACCTGTTGCGAGCGCGTGACCCCGATGTACACGTGCTTGTCGGTCGTGCTCACGGTGATGCCGTTCGGGCTGGGGCAGTTGTCGACGAGGCGCTGCAGGCTCCCGTCCGCTTTCAGGCGATACACGCGTCCGGTCGGATCGACGATGCCGGTCTGCCCCTGGTCGGTGAAATAGAGGTCGCCGTTCGACGCGAAGGCAAGATCGTTGCAGCCCTTGAACCCTTCGCTGTAAGCGGTCTCGAGGTAGGGCTCGATCTGTCCGCGCTTCGTATCGAGCACCATGATGCCCTTGCGGTAATCGGCGACGAAGAGCCGGCCGTCCTTGTGGAACTTCATCCCGTTCGGCCAGCCGTCGTACTCGACGACCACGTCCCAATCGCCTTTCGGCGTGATGCGAAAGATGCGCTGAAACGCCGTGTCGACGATGAAGAGATTGCCGTCACGATCGAACGCCGGCCCTTCGAGAAAGCACTCCACCTCCGCGTTCTGCCGGTTCGGATCGGACCATTTCGTCCGCCCTTTCTTCCGGAATTTGGCGGGCATGGAGGTGAAGACTTCGGCTTTGATGAGCTCTATTTTCTGAAACGGGTTGAACATTCCTTCGGTCCTGTGATGGTTAATCGATTCGGGCGCGGGAGAGCGTCACCACTGCGGACCATTCTAGACCGGGAACACCCGGGGACCGCAGAGCGCGCCCATCGCAGTTCGTCACCGAAACAGCCGGCAAGCCAGGCCGCGCAACCCGATGCGTGTCAGGAAGATTTACGCATTCAGATTTGATATGCAACAAATACGCGCCCGTTTAGTTTGGAGAATCAACGAAGACACATTCTTGAATTCCTCGAATGCTTGTCAGGATACTTAACAGCAGGTTTCCGTATGCGCTCCGCCTGGCGGGTCAAGTATCTGATTGCGCAGAACTGTAATTTACTGGCTCGATCCTTGCGCCTTCGCCGTGACCGGCACTTTCGTGATCGACTGCGGGCTCATCCAGGCACTGGATCGCCGCGGCGGACGACCGGAATCCTCTTCTCCGATCCGGCCTTCGTCCGATCGATTCAGCCTCGGCTCGCACTACGACACGGGCCGCAGTGTGGCGTAGTAACAGTTGCCACGCTCACTCCAATACTGAGCAACGACTCCTGGAGGGGCAAATGAGCAATCGAGTTGGCACGTCTTTACGGCGATCGGCAATCATGCTGCTCGTAGCGGGTATCGGTGTCGTCGGCAGCGCGTCCGCCGCGTTGATCGACCGCGGCGGCGGCTTGATCTATGACGATGATCTCAACATTACGTGGCTCCAGGATGCCAACTACGCCAGGACCTCAGGCCATGACGCTGACGGCCGGATGACCTGGGCTCAGGCCATGGCCTGGGCGGCGAACCTCGTGTACGGCGGCTTTGACGACTGGCGCCTGCCGACGGCGCTGAATCAGGACGGCACGGGGCCTTGCTTTGGCCTCAACTGCGCCAACAGTGAGATGGGGCATCTCTATTACACGGAGTTGGGAAACGCAGCAGGTGCCGCAGTAATCAATGCAGGCCCCTTTATCAATCTGCAGCTCGACGTCTACTGGTCGAGCACAGAGAACGCTGGCGATCCCGACGCCGCGTGGGATTTCTTCTTCCGTGACAATGGCGACGGCGGCCTCCAGGGTTTTACCCTGAAGGACGGAAACCTGTTTGCATTCGCTGTGCGTACGGGCGATGTAGGCGCCGCCGCCGTTTCGGAACCGGCCAGCCTGCTGCTGCTAGGGCTTGGTGCGCTGGGGCTGGGATGGGCGCATCGGCGCCGGCTTTGAGCGCATCGTAGTCACAACAAGCGGCCTCGGCCGCGCTTTACCCGCGCTGATAGACAGCGTTTGCGCATCTCGCGGCTCAGTCACGAGCCGCGATTTGACTCGATGATGCATTCTCGGCACAGTGGTCCGAGAGACAACACGACCACACGCCTATGACCATCATCAGCCCCTGGTATCAGCTCGGCTACATCATTCCCCATGCGTACACGGACATGGATGCCTACCAGTTCTACCGTGTCGCGCCGGAAGGCATGATGCTGGTGACGACGGGACTGAATTTTCAGGGGCACAGCGTAGAAGCGGTGGAAGCCGAGCTGCCGACGTACTGGGAACGCGTCGATCTCCTCGCGAAGAAGAAAGTGGATCGCATCGCGCTTTCGGGCGTTCCGGTGGCGTCGTTCCTGGGCCGCACGCGCATGCTGGAGACGCTGGCGAAGGCCGAAGACCGCAGCGGCCTCCCCTGCGACACCGATCTCGAAGCGCACATCGCGGTGTTGAAACACCTCGGCGCCGAACGCATCGCGCTCGCAACACGCTGGCACGAGGCGACCACCTCACGACTCACCGCCTACCTGGCCGAGGCCGGTATCGAAGTCGTCGCCAATTGCTCGCGAGGCACCGACTTCGCGCAGCACAAGAATGCCGATCCGCATGCCGACCACCTGCTCGCGCTGGAGCTCGGCGGGCGTGCTCTGCGCGAGGCGCCGCAGGCGCAGGCAGTGCTCATGCCCGGCGGTCTATGGCACGCCATTCACGCAGTGCCGCTTCTGGAGGCCGAGTACGGCCGGCCGGTGCTGCTCAACATCCTCTCCACGACGTGGGCGGCGCTTCATGCCGCGGGCAAGCGTGTGCTGCACCGGCCAGACGCGCGTTGGGGAAAAGTTCTTGCGAGCGTCTGATCTCATTGGCGCGCTTGCTTTGGCGCTGGCGGCGCACGTAGCGCCTGCACAAACCACTTCGACGAGCCCAGGACAGGGCTACCCGGTCAAGCCGATACGCATGATCGTTCCGCTCGTGCCCGGCGGCAGTGTCGACACGATGGCGCGCGCGCTGGCGCAGAAGATGTCGGAGAACATGGGCCAGCAGGTGGTGGTGGATAACCGCGGCGGTGCTTCAGGCAACATCGGCACCGAGATCGCCGCGCGCGCGGCGCCCGACGGCTACACGATGCTGACGGTATCTATGACGCTGACGGTGAATCAGTTTCTCTTCGCCAACGTACCGTTCGATCCGGTGCGCGATTTTGCGCCCGTATCGCTGATTGCCGCGGCGCCGCTCGTGCTGACCGTGCATCCGTCAGTGCCGGTGAAATCGGCAAAGGAGCTGATCGCGCTCGCGAAAGCGCAGCCGGGCAGGTTGCACTATGCGTCATCGGGCAAAGGCACGAACTCGCACCTTTCGATGGAGCTCTTCAAGAGCATGGCGGGTGTCGATATCGTCGACGTGCCCTACCGCGGCGGCGGTCCGGGGCAGATCGCGCTGCTGGCCGGGGAAGTGCAGGTGGGCTTCGGCAATCCGCCGAACGTGGTGCCGCACATCAACAGCGGCAAATTGCGCGCGCTCGCGATCACGACGCCGAAGCGCTCCTCGGTGCTGCCGGACTTACCGACGGTCGTAGAAGCCGGTGTCCCCGGTTATACGTTCACGACGTGGTACGGCGTACTGGTGCCGGCGCGGACACCCAAGCCCACGCGCGATGTCCTGCACGCCCATGTCGTGAAAGCGATGCGTTCGCCGGAAATGGCTCAACGCTTTTCCTATGAAGGCGGCGAGATCATCGCTTCCTCTCCCGCGTATTTCGCCGCGCACATCGAGTCCGAGATCGCGCGCTGGGGCAAGCTGCTGAAGACAGTGCAGTAGACGATTCGTCCAGCGCTCGCGGGATTGCGCTGTCGCTTGGAAGTGACAGCGTCGAGCCGATCCTCCGGACGTTTTGAACGTTCTGTCATCGGGCACACGCTTCGCACGTTAAGCAACGATCGCGGGCTCGTCCAAGCACACTCGGAAGAGTTTGCGCGCCAGTAGCAAACAATGGACCGATCCCGCGGCCTTGCACCGGCGTTCCCATCGGATGTCCGGATTCACCACTCCCTGGAGGAAACACATGCGTCACTTGGTTACCACTGCTTTGATCGCTGGTTCTTTGGTTGCGGCACTCCCCTTCGCCTCGGCCGCAGACAAGGCGCGCGCTCAGAAACACCTGACAGCAGCTGAGGCCACGGCCTGTATAAAGCATGCTTCGTCGGCGAGAGCCGGCAACATCAAGAAGCTGGAAGTTAAAGTCGACGACAACCGCACGATTTGCGAAGTTCACCTCGAGGATGCCAAAGGCAAGAACTTCGAAGCTCATGTTGATGTTGCGGCAAACAAAGTACTTCGCGTGAAGGACTGAGCAATCAGTTGACCTTCCAGGCACTGCCGTCCAGTCGTGAAAAATGCGGCTGGACGGCCCGTGCCGGATGCGACTTCGTAAGTCGCACGCAGCGGACGCGCCGCCCCTTTTCGCTTTTATTCAGCGAAACAGCTGCGCCGCGCGAATGCCAAGACGTGAGCCGCAGAACTGTAAACTAGCCCGCTCTACACGTTAACGGGAGACCGGCATGGCGCGCGTTCCATACGTCAAACGGGAAGAACTGGACTCCGAAGGGCAGGAAATCTACGACCGCATCCGCCGCGACCGCAACGCGCCCGAAGTGGGCCTGCAGTTCCGCGCGCTCCTTCACAGCCCGGACGCGGCGAGCTATCTCACATCACTGGGCGCGGAGCTCCGCTTCCGCAGCTCGCTGCCCGCCGACCTCATGGAGCTCGCGATCATCGCGATCGCACGCGAATGGAATAGCGACATCGAATGGACCGCTCACGCTGCGCTCGCTGCCAAGGCGGGTGTCTCGAAGGAGAAGATCGAAGCGATCCGCACCGGAAAGCCGCTCCAGGGCTTCACCGATGCGGAACGCACCGTCGTGCGCTTCGGCCTGGAACTGCTGCGTGAGAAGCGCCTGTCCGATGAAACCTTCGCCGCCGCGCAGAAGCTGCTCGGCACGCGAGGCGTTGTCGATCTCACTCTCACGTGCAGCTATTACACGGCAATCAACATGGCGCAGCTCGCGCTGAAGCCGGAGATGGAGCCTGGCAAGCAGTCGACGCTGTAAAGCTAAGGTCCGGGCTGGCGCGCTGCGGGGTTGAGGCCAAACGCTTTCGCCATGCATTTCATGTACGCGAAGACGCAGGCAATCGCCCGGCCGCTTTCAATTGCTGATCGGCGGCCTCACGTGGAAACAGGGGTCCCGCCTCGCGGTTGCAGTAGATCAGGCGCACGCCAAGGATCAGCGCCTCGGTAAGGAACGCAGCGCCGACGGCCGCGACCCCGACCGCTGCTCCGTTCAGGTTCGGTGCGATGAGCGTCACGCTGCCTACGGCGCCCACCACGAGAAGCCGTATCACGGCGCTGCCCGCGATCGCGCCCGTCCGGCGCATCGCCGCAAGCATGCCGCGAAACAGCGATGCGTAACCCCACGCGACGACTACCAGCAGCACCATCTGCATGCCCGGCGTCGCATAGCTGCTCAGCGTGCCGGGCAGCCCCATGATGCCGCTCAGGATCACATCGCGCACGGGCGTGTAGAACATGCAGCCGACCAGCACGACATACGCCAGCGTCACCCGGTGCGCAAAGCGCAGGATCACGTGCATGTCGTGGCGGCTGTGCACGAGCGCTTGGGCGGTCTGCGCCATGTTACGCAGCGGCGAGGCAACCAGTGATTTGAGCGCATTGACGACACCGAAAGCCGCCAGCGCGAGGTCGGGATTCGCAAGACGACCGAGGAAGAAGTTGATGACGAAGGAAACACCGTTTTCGGTGATCTGGGTGATCATGAGGGGCCAGGAGAACGCCCACATCTGGCGGTAGGAGGCCTGCTCTCCGCCTGTCGCGGGTAATTCGGCATAGTAGGCCCGGCTGACCCAGTACATGAAGACCGCTTCCACGGTCATGCATCCGACCAGGGATGCCGCGCCGGCGACCGCGCCCTCCATCCAGAATGGCAGCACCATCAGCATGAGCGCCTGCGCAACGAGCCGTATGATCGTGGCGTAGGAAATCGGAAGGGTGCGCCGGTGCATCATGCACAGCGCGGTGGCGATGTTGCGCACCTGATTCGGAAAAACCCACAGGCCCATCACTCCCGAGGCCAGCTTCGCCAGCCGGGTCGCCTCCGGGCTCGCGCCGATCATCACCCCGAACACCCAATCGCCGATCGGCGTGAGCGCGACGGCTTCGATCACGAAGAACGGCGCCAGCGCAATGGCGAAGTAGAAGCGCGCGACCCGCCAGAACGAGCGCTTATCGGTGATGTAGGACATCGCCGCCTGGACTTCGACGGAAATGATGCCGCTGAACGTGGTATTGAATGCGAACGCGATGCTGAAAGCCGCCAACGTGATGGTAGCGTCGCCCAGACGGGCGAGAAAGGCGTGAACCAGCGAATGTGAAAGCTGATGCAGCTCCGTCGAAATGATGAGCGGCAGGAAGAAGAGGACCGCGACGCGAACGGTCAGAGGGCTGTAGGTCTGTATGGAGGTCTGCCTGTGGTTGCCGCTATCTCAGCTCACTCGCCACGCTGCGCAGTTGGGCCAACGCATCCTCCAGGTCATCGATGATCTCCTGAGCAAGCACGTCCGGATCATGAAGGTTCTCTGAATCCGCGAGGCTCTTGTCCTCGAGCCAGAAGATGTCCAGGTTCAGCTTGTCGCCTTCAGCAGCTCGTCGTATTCGAAGGAGCGCCAGCGCCCTTCGGGAGTTGTCTCCGTCCACGTCGCCGTGGGCTCGTGGCGATTGGCGAATTCCTCCGGCGCGTTTCCCAAGTTACTCGCGTCGTTCCTCCTGCGTAGCTGCCGGGCTGAGGCCAAACGCCTCCGCCACACGATTCATGTATGCGAAGAAAGACGCAACGTGCACGGTTGCGACGATCTGCGGATCGGTCCAACCCTCAGTGCGCAGGCCGTCTATGTCCGCCTCCGTCATTTCCCCCGGCGCCTTGCTCAGTTTCCACACGTAATCGAGCAACACGCGTTCTTTCGCGGGGAGACCGGCACTGCGATAGTCGCGCAGGATGCTGTCGGAGAAGGACGGGTGGCCGGTGACCCTGGCGAGTTGCCGGGCGTGGGCAGGCGCGCCGAACCCCGACCCGTTCGCAACCGATGCCACCGTCGCGATCATTTCCGCGAGCCGCCGGTCGATAGACGTGCAGCCGTAGTTGTTTTCCGGAAAGAAACCGGCGAATCCTTCCACCACCAGCGGTTCGCCCGCCATAACGGCACGGATATCGGGTATCCGGCCGCGCGTCGCCAGAATGCGATCGTAGGCACGCTTTAGGTCTCCGGTGGCCTCTTCCAGCGGAGCGATCCTTATCCACGGCCGCTTGGACATATCGTTTTCTCAACCTCGTGCTCGTGTGCCAGGCGAACTGCTGCGGCTTCGCGGCCATGACTCGGGCCGGTTCAGCCAGAGGAAAGTTACACTAACGTCACTCGCATTGTCAGCTTCACGAGCAAGTCTTGCGGGTGAGTGCGTGCGGATGTCGCGCGGGACTTGATCGCTGCTATAGTGATCGAACGGAGTCGCGCGATGTCAACATACGCATCAAAGACGGTATTGGCGCTGCTTTTGTCTCTTTCGTTCGGATTTGGTCTTGGCGTGCCATGTCATAGGAATGCGAAGCGCCCCGCCAAAGGAGGACGATCCATGACGCAGCGATTCCGCGGTATCGCGAGCGGTCTGATCGCACTCGCAGCGATTATTATGTCGCGCAGGCAGCGCCAGCTGAATCTGCCGTTCACTCGATCTTGATACCCGCCTTCGCGATAACGCTTCGCCACTTCGCAATCTCGCCTCTCACGTAAGCTCCGAATTCCTCCGGCGTGTTCCCCACGACCTTGCTTCCGCTCGATTCGATGTTGCTGCGCACCTGCTGGTTTTCCGCCAGCGTGGTTGCAATGTCTTTGTGCAGTCGCTTAATGATGGCCTCGGGAGTACCGGCACGAACGGCAATCCCGTTCCACGAACCCGATTCGAATCCGGGATAGCCTGACTCTGCAACGGTTGGCGTGTCCGGCATCGCATTCGTGCGCTCGGACGAGGTCACTGCGAGCGCGCGCACACGGCCGGCCTTCACATGAGGCAGGAGTGTCATCGGCGGGAACACAGCCGTCGCGATCTGCCCCGCGATGAGGTCGATCGTCCCCGGCGCATCACCTTTGTACGGGACGTGCACGAGCTTCACGCCGGCTATGCCGCTCAGGTATTCGGCGGTGAGGTGCGCTCCGGTCCCATATCCGGGTGAACCAAAGCTGATCGCTGCGGGTTTCGCCCGCGCGAGCTTCACGAGCTGCGGCACCGAGTGCACGGGCAGTGACGGATGCGCCGCGATGATGTAAGGCAGCGTGGCGAGCTGAGTCACCAGAGCGAAGTCTCTCACCGGGTCGTAGCTCGGCTTCGACTGCACGAGCGGCTGGATGGCGAGCGTGCTGATCGACGCGAACAGAAGCGTGTAGCCATCCGCCGGCAACTTGAGCGCCGCTTCTGCTCCGATGAGACCGCCCGCCCCCGTGCGATTTTCGACGACGATCGACTGGCCCAGGGATTTCGTAATGTCGCGCGCAACGAGGCGCGCAATGGTGTCCGTGGTGCCGCCGGGTGCAAACGGAACGATCAGGCGCAGCGGTCGCGAAGGATAGTTCGTCTCGGTCTGGGCGTAGGTCGGCGTGCTGCACGCCACGGCGATGAACGTGGAGACCGCCACACGGCAGGCGCTCATTTGTGACAACCGGAACGAACGTGCCGAAGTCATCTCATCGCCTCCCATCGCCCGGGTCGGATGTGCGGGGATTATAGAATCAACAACCTGAACGACTGTGTCTGGACACGCGACCGGCATCGCCGGTAACCTTTGCGTGTGGGGATTTGCAGATTCCCCGCCGTCGGTAAGACGCCTCCCGCGTCCAAATCTGCTTCTACCCGCATTGAAGGGGAGCAGAAGCCATGGATGCAATGCATCTTCTCCACACGCGCTACTCGGCATTGAAGCTCGATGAGCCGGCACCTTCGCCCGAGGCTGTCCGCGCCATGCTCGAGAGCGCGGCTCGTGTACCGGATCATGGCCGGCTTCTGCCTTGGCGCGTAATTCTCGTCGAGGGGGACGCTCGCCTCCGCCTTGGCGAGGTGCTGGCCGAGGCGCTGTCTCGGCGAAACCCTCTCGCCAACGAACAAGCGCTCGCACGACAACGGGAGAAGGCGCTGCGCGCACCCCTCATCATTGTGATCGCCACACGCTGTGATCGGTCCGCGAAGATTCCTGTCGTCGAGCAGATTCTCTCCGCCGGCTGCGCCGCTCTCAGCGTCATGCA
>DASRIK010000037.1:0-18821 GCA_035650035.1 Burkholderiales bacterium
AGGCATTACGGTTCCTCTTGCTGGAAAGCGATGAGAAAAAGGTGAGCCGAACAGGGCGATCGGAAAAGGTGATTGGAACGGGCGCTCACAACGGGTGACGATCTGGTTTTTTTAATCACTCCTCGCGCTAGCCCGATCACCTGTTGCGCCAGCCAATCACCCTCGATAGCCCCATCCCCTGCTGACAAGCTAGCCGAGCTTCGTAAGCGCGATGCGGCCTTTTTCGGTGATCTTCAAAGTCGTGGGTTTCGTGCCGAACTCGATGAGGCCGGCGCTCATCAACTTCTCGGCGATGGCCGGAGGAACCTGCACAGCGCCGGCTTTCGTCGCGGCACGGCGCAGCCACAGGATGTCTTCGAAATCGAGTCGCGCGCGTTCGGTTTTCACGTTCTTGAGGGCCCCCGGTGCCGCCGCGGCGAAAGCCAAAGGAAGCACACCTGCGCATTATGCCCTGCCGCTCGCAATCGGGTATCTTTTTCGCGGAGGGTGACGGCCTCCGATTCCCGGACGGTCGCTGGTGGCCTCATCGATAAGCGGAGGTAATGGATACGGTCATGTCGAGCTCCTTCCTGAAGGCGCTGCTCCAGCGTGCCGCGGCAGAGGTCGCGACGCGGCGGAGCGGCCCATGATCCACGCCGGCACCAGACCGAGCGTGAACACCACCGCCACGATGAGAAAGCTGTCGCGAAAGCCCATCGTGTAAGCCTGCGCGTGAATCACGCGCCCGAGGAAATGCAGCGCTGCGGGCGTCTGTATTTCCGGCGGCAGCCCCGCCTGCGCGAAAAGCATCTGCATCGAGCGCACGAGCTCCATCGTGGCACTGTTTGACGCGCTCTGCATGCTCGTGAAGACATCCGAGTGGAAAAACGTGCGGCGGTCGAGCGTCACCGACAGGAGATTCACGCCGAACGCGCCGCCCAGCTGCCGCGCAAAGTTGATCATACCCGCGCCCTGCCCCAGCAGCTCGGGACGGAGCGCCCGCAACGCAGTAACGTTCAGGGAAGGCTTGATGAGCGCAAGCCCGACGCGAGAAAGCACGACGCAACCGGCGACCGTCCAGAACGCGCTGTTCACGTCGACCTGCGCGAGCCAGTACGAGGACACGATGAAACACACCAGTCCGGAGAGCACGAGCGTGCGTGCGGGCACGCGGTCGCTGAGAAAACCCGCGATCGGCATGAAGACACCGAGCACGAGACCGCCGGGCATGAGGAGAAGACCCGATACGAACGCGGTGTACCCCTGTACGGTTTGCACGAAAAGCGGCACGAGATACGTCGAGCCGAAGAGACCCACACCGAAAAGGCACGCCACCGTTGCCGCGGAAGCGAACTGCCCGTTCGTAAGCACCCGCAGATTGACGAGCGGCTGCGGTATGTAGCGCTCCCATGCGACGAACGCGAGCACGCCGAAACCCGCGATCGCGAACAGTCCCATGATGAAGTCGGAATGCCAGCCTTCGCGCTGTCCGTTGGAAAGTGCCGTCAGAAGACAGCCTAGCGACGTCGTGAGCAGCGCGAAACCGATCCAGTCGAAACGGCTGCGCACACCCTCTTCCCGCTCGGGCATGAACACGCTGCCCATCAGGGCGCCAAGCGCCGCAACCGGGACCGCGACGTAGAAGATATAGCGCCAGTTGAAATGCTCGATCATGACTCCGCCGAGCGTGGGACCCAGGGCGGGGCCCAGGATGACGCTCATGCCGAAGAGACCCATCGCCATGCCGCGCTGGTGCGGCGGGAAGACCCGAAAGAGCGTGTACATCGAAAGCGGCTGAAGGATGCCGGCGATCGCACCCTGCACGATGCGGCAGCCGATCAGCACCATTTCGTTCGGCGCCGCGCCCGCCGCGAGTAGCGCCGCGATGAATATGCACAACGCGCCGATGAACGTGCGGCGCTGCCCGTACGTGCTGATGAGCCAGGCATTGAGCAGCATGCCGATCGTCATCGCCGCGAGCGCGCCGGTGGAGAGCCACTGCGCGCGGTCCTGCCCGATCCCGAACGCGCCCATGATGTCGGGAATTGCGACGTTCACCGTCGTCGTCGTGAGCACCGCCGAGATCGTTCCGAGCATCACGGTCGCCGTCGCATACCACCGATAGCGCGGGCCGTACCGTGCTGCGAGGACCTCAGTCGTTTCGGACGGCAATGTCGATTTCCACCATCATGCCGGGACGCAGCATCGGATCCTTTTCGGTGAGAAGGATGCGCACGGGCAGGCGCTGCGTGATCTTCGTGAAATTACCGCTGGGGTTCGGATCCGGCAGCAGTGCGAACTTGCTCGTCGCGGCTTGTCCGATCCGGTAGATCTCTCCCGCCACGGCGCGCCCCGGATACGCGTCGACGCGCACTTTCGCTTTCATTCCCGGCTTGAGGAGCCCGATTGCAGTCTCCTTGACGTTCGCCTCGACCCATATCTGGTTCGGATCGTGGAACATTGCCATGCGCTGTCCCGCGGCGACGTGCTCGCCTTTCCGAACGAATGTCATGACGATGTGGCCGTCGCCCGGGCTGCGGATCGTGCGGTCCGCGATATCGACTTCCTGCCGCTGTACTTCGGCGCGGATTTCCGCCGCCTGGTTCGTAAGAACGAGAAGCTGCCGCTCCATGACCTGCAGCTGCTTGCGGCTGCCACCGGCGGTCGAAAGCGCGCCGCGCGCCGCTGCGACGTCCGCGAGCGCTTTGCGATGTTTTTCCTGCGCCTGCTCGAACGCGGTGCGGTCGCGCTCCATCGCCTGCTGGGAAAGCCATTTCTGCGCGTGGAGGTTTACAGCGCGGTCGTAATCCTGCCGCGCCTGTTTCGCGTTCGCGGCCATTGCGGCAACTTCAGCTTCGGCCGCCGCAATCCGGTTCGTCTCCGTTTGGTACTTTCCGAGCGTCTCCTGATCGACCTGTCCCGTCTGGGCGCGGATGACGCCCATCTGACTCTCGAGCGTTTTGAGGCGCGCGAGCAGCACTTCGCGATGAAGCCGCGAGTCGCGGTCGTCGATTCGGGCGATGACCTGCCCTTTCTTTACTTCGTCGCCTTCGATGACGGGGAGCTCGACGATCCAGCCGGACACGCGGCTCGCGATAGTGACGACTTCGCCGTCGATTCTCGCATCGTCGACGTAGATGTGAGTCCACCGATAGAACAGCCAGTTCCCGGCCCAGGCCAGCAACAGAAGCGCAGCACCCACCAGCAGCCACGCTTTGCCGCGCCCGCGCCATGCGCCGCGCGCGCGATTGCCCGGGCCCGCGTTCTCGGACGCGTCACTCCTCCTCTCGTTCGCCATGTGGCCAATGTTAATGAAATGGCGAGGCTCAGGGCCGCAAAGACCACTATATGGAGTCTGCCGGGCAGCCTCGCGCGCGCTTATTCCGGGCCGATGCCCGATGCCTTGACGACTTTCGCCCAGCGTTCGACTTCGTGATGCAGATAGCGGCCGAAGTCTTCCGGTCCCTCGCGCACGGTTTGCGCCCCCTGACTTGCGAATCGCTCTACCACCGCGGGCGTGCTCATCGCCTCGGCGATCGCAACGCTCAGCCGCACGATCGGTTCGTACGGCGTGCCCGCGGCAGCGACGATGCCGGTCCAGCCCGAAGCTTCGACGCCGGGAACGCCGGCTTGCGCGAAGGTGGGCACGTTCGGCAATGAAGGCAGGCGCTCCGCCGTTGCGACCGCCAGGGCCCGCACGCGCCCGGTCCTGAGATGCACCTGCGCTGTGGATGCGTTCGTGATGAGCGCCTGAACGTGATTGCCCAGCAGCCCCGCAAGCGCCTGAGCACTGCCTCTGTAAGGGACGTGCAGAGCGTTCAGCCACCCGGCCTGCAGCTTCATGAGCTCCGCCGTCAGGTGAGATATCGTCCCCGTTCCGGTCGAGGCGATCGCGACGCGTCCGGGTGTGGCGCGCACGAGCGAAATGAATTCCGGCAGGGTGCCGAGCTTGAGCGAAGACTGCACGATCAGCACTTGCGGAAAGCTCGCGAGCCGGGCGATCGGCGTGAAATCGCGCTCGGGGTGATAGCCGGGATTGGGATACAGGCTCACGGACGTTGCGAAAGACGCGGAGACCAGCAGCACCATATGGCCGTCCGGCGGCGCTTTCGCGACCAGCGTTGCCGCGCGCGAGCCGTTGCCGCCCGGCTCGTTATTGATGAGAAAAGGACGCTTTAAGAAATTCGCGAGCGAGGGTGCGACGATGCGCGCGAGGAGATCGTTCGTCTCGCCCGGCGTTGCGCCGACGACGATGCGTACCGGTTTCGTGGGGTAGTCGAAGTACGTCGGAGGCGCTGCGGACGCAGGTGCGGCCGCTGCAAGGAGAATTGCGACGAGCTTCACTTTCATGAAAACTCCGTGAAGCGGGCCCGACAACGCCAGCCGCGCACGGACGATCGATTATGAAACGACGGTCGCTCGCATACAATAGCGAGTCAGGTGTGCCGATCCCCATGGAGACCTCAATGGCTCTGAAGCTGCGTAAGCTGTCCTACGCGTTGGGCGCCGAAGTCTGCGACGTGGACGTCGCAAAACCGATGAGCGAGGCGCGCTTCGGCGAGATCTACCAGGCTTTTCTGAGCTACGGGATCCTTCTCTTCCGGAACCAGGACATCACGCGCGAGCAGCACATCGAGTTCAGCCGCCGCTTCGGCGAGCTCGATCGCCATGACGCGCTGCCGCGCGACCGGCATCCGGATTACCCCGAGATCCTGCTCGTCACGAACGAACCTAAGCCGGACGGCAGCCCGTCGGACAGCCGCTACACCGGCCGCCAGTGGCATTCCGACATGTCGTTCACGCCGGTCCCTTCGCTCGGGTCGCTCCTCCGGGGCATCACAATTCCGGAAGTTGGCGGCGATACCGTGTTCGCGAACATGTATCTCGCATACGAGACGCTGTCCGGGGGCATGAAGAAAATGATTGCCGGTTTGCATGGCGTACACAGGTCCGGCACGCGCAAGATCAATAACCCGGAAAGCGGCGTGCCACGCGCCGAAGAACAGCGGCGCCTGAACCCGCCGATCGCGCAGCCGGTCGTCCGCGTGCATCCGGAGACCGGGCGCAAGGCGTTGTACCTCGGCGACAAGGTGAAGCGTTTCGACGGCATGACCGAAGAGGAAAGCCGGCCGCTGATCGATTATCTGAACAAGCATGCGACACGCTTCGAATTCATTTACCGGCACCAGTGGCGCAGCAACGACATCGTCGTGTGGGACAACCGCTGCACGATGCATCTTGCGCTCGGTGATTTCGACGAGACGCAGCGGCGGCATATGGAGCGCACGACGGTGCTGGGGACGCCGTCGGGGTACGTCGTGGCGGATGCGTAAGCCAGTACTCGTCCTCCTCGCGCTCTTCAGCGCAGTCGCAGTCTCCGCCGAATCGCGTTTCCCCGAACGCCCCGTTCGCCTCATCGTGCCGTTTCCGCCCGGCGGCGTGAACGACATCGCTTCTCGGCTCATCGCGAATCAGCTGCACACGACGTGGTCGCGTCCCGTTATCGTCGACAACCGCGGCGGAGCGGCCGGCAACATCGGCGCGGATATCGCAGCCAAATCGAATCCGGACGGCTACACGCTCTTCATCGTCTCATCGAGCATCGCGAGCAATGCGGGCATCTACCCCAGGCTGCCGTTCGATCTGCGCCGTGATTTCGCGGCCATCAGCATGCTGGTAAGCGGTGCTTACGTGCTCGTGGTGCACCCGTCCGTTCCGGCAGCAACCGCGCAGGACTTGATTCAGCTCGCGAAAGCGCAGCCGGCGAAGCTCAACTTCTCGTCTTTCGGTGAAGGCAGCTCGGCGCACCTCGTCGCGGAATGGTTCAAACGCGTTGCCGGGATCGAGCTCACGCACGTGCCGTACAAAGGGGGCGGCCCCGCCATGGCTGCGGTTACGTCGGGCGAAGTGCAAATGACTTTTTCGAACGTGTCGGTCGCGCTGCCCCAGGTCAAGGCAGGGAAGTTGAGAGCGCTTGCCGTCACGAGCCTCAAGCGCAAAGACACGCTGCCGGATGTGCCCTCACTCGACGAAGTCGGGCTGAAAGGCTTTGACGCGAACGCGTGGGTGGGGCTGCTCGCGCCCGCGAAAACACCGCAATCGCTCGTTGCAAGACTGAATGGTGATGTTCGAACTGTCCTCTCCGATGCGCAGCTGCGCAGACAGCTCGAGACGCGCGGCCTCGAAGCCGCTCCCAGCACGCCCGAAGCGCTTGCGCGTCACATCGCGGTCGAGATCGATCGCTGGGGCAAGGTGGGCAGAGAGGCGGGCGTTCGGCTCGAGTGACCGGCGCGCCACGTCGGAGAATCCCTGACATCGCCGCCCGCGAAAGGCGCGTCGAGACGAAAAAGAGACGAACGCGCGATACAAGGACAATGTTATCCCGGGAGGATAGGCACGCGGGATGTCAATGCATCCCGATGCAGCATTCACCTCCAGGAGAATGGCTATGAAAGCGTGGATAATGAGAGTGTTGGCCGCGATAGCGGTCGCAGGCGTGCTGTCCGGCTGTGCGGGTCTCGGAATCGAAAGTGAATCCGCGATGCCGAGCTACGACTACGAAGTATCCCTGAGCGACTAAGGAACCATAAGCCCGGCTCGCCGCGGTTGTCCCCGGGCCGCGGCAGCCGCTTCCGCTCCAAACGCAAACTGGCGCGTCTCATTATGTTAGGCACTCTTAAATGCGTAACGTGCTCGTAATCGAGGATCAGCAGGACATCGCGAATCTCATGCGGTTGCATCTGGCGGATGTGCCGTGCAATGTCGAGCTCGCGTTCGACGGCCACGCCGGCCTTGCCGCTGCCGAGAAGAAACCGTTCGATCTCGTCGTGCTCGACCTCATGCTGCCGGGCATCGACGGCCTCGAAGTCTGCCGCAAGCTGCGGGCGCGGCCGCTTTACACACCCATCATGATGGTCACGGCGAAAGCCGCGGAAGTCGACCGCGTGCTCGGACTCGAGCTTGGCGCCGACGATTACCTGACGAAGCCTTTCAGCATACGAGAGCTCGTCGCACGGGTGAAAGCGCTCTTCAGGCGCATCGAGCGTCTGGAAAATCCGCCGGCCACACAGGCAGACGAGACCCTCGAGCTCGGCGATCTGAATGTAGACGTCGCCCGGCGAGAGGTGCGGCGCGACGACGTACCGGTCAATCTCACCAACAAGGAGTTCGATCTCCTGCTGCACTTCATGCGCAATCCGGGCCGCGTCTACACACGCGTCCAGCTCCTCGATGCCGTATGGGGCTACGGCTACGACGGTTACGAGCACAACGTGAACTGCCATATCAACCGGCTGCGCGCGAAAATCGAAAAAGACCAGGCGCATCCGCAATACATCGTGACTGTGCGCGGGGTGGGCTATCGCCTTGGTGACGCGCCGCAGCCTCACCTGGAGAGCTGACGTGCTGAAGACGCTATACGCGAAGCTCCTTGCGGTGCTGGTGGGCTTGAGCGTGATCATGGCCATCATATTCCTCGTCGTGATCAGGCATTCGGACGTTGCGCGCAACCAGGAAATCAACCAGAACCTTTACCGTAATCTCGCCGCGCGACTCATCGACGAGCAGATCCTTTCCGAGCGCGACTCGGCGGATCCGAGTGCAGTGCAGAAAGTTTTCGACCGCATCCGGGTCGTGAATCCGCGCATCGACGTGTACCTCATCGACAAAGGCGGGCACGTCGTCGCTGCGTCGGTGGAAAACGGCCTCAAGCGAAGCACGATCGATCTCGAGCCGGTGCGCCGGTTTCTCGATGAGAGCGCCAAGTTTCCCATCCTCGGGGACGATCCGTCCGACGAGGGCAGAAGGCGCGTGTTCTCCGTAGCGCCCGTGCCCATCGCCGACGACGCGACCGGCTATCTCTATCTCATCCTTCGCGGCTTCAGCGGCGATACGCTCGTGCAGCGAATCAAGCAAAGCTACGTGCTGCGCGAGACGCTATGGCTCATCGGATGCGGACTGGCAGTCGCGCTCCTCGCGAGCGTGCTGATCATCACGCTCATGACCCGGCCGCTGAGGCAGCTCACGACGATCATGGACAAGTTCCGGCGGAGCGGCTTCGGCGAGCAGCCCCAGCAGGGGGCGGCTCGGCGTCGGGACGAGATCGGCACCCTCACCGATACGTTCCACCGCATGGCCGATCGCATCATTCATCAGATGGCTGCGCTGCAGCGGACCGATGCGATGCGGCGCGAGTTCGTCGCGAACATATCCCACGACCTGCGCACGCCGCTCGCGTGTCTTCAGGGCTATCTCGAGACGCTCCTTCTGAAGCGGCCCGAGCTCACCCCCGAAGAGCAGCGGAGCTATCTTGAAGTTGCGCTCAAACAGACGGAGCAGTTGAGCGGGCTCGTCGCGCGCCTTTTCCATCTCGCAAAGCTCGATTCAGGCCAGATCGCCGTCACACCGGAGCCTTTCGCGCTCGGCGACCTCGTGCAGGATGTGGCGCAGGATTTCGAGCTTTCGGCGGCCGGAAGACAGATCGAGCTCAAGACTTCGATCCGCCCGGATCTCCCGCTCGTGCTCGGCGACATCGGTTTGATCGAGCGCGTACTGCGTAACCTCATCGATAACGCGCTCCGCTATACCCAAAGGGGCGGCACCGTTGCGATTTCCGCACGGCCGGCAGGAATGCATGCAGTGGTAGAAGTCTCGGATACGGGGGTCGGCATTCCCGCCGAGGACCTGCCGCGCATTTTCGAACGGTTCTATCGCGTCGAGAAAAACCGCGAGACCGCGGCAGGCCATTCGGGACTCGGTCTCGCGATCGTCAAGCGCATCATCGAGTTGCACGGCAGCACGATCGCGGTCACGAGTACGCCGGGCAATACGGTGTTTCGCTTCACCATCGCCTACGCGCCCGCGCCGCTGCCCGCGGCCGGCACTTCTGCAGGCGACTCGAGAGTCGCGGAAGCCGCCGCGGTGCCACGCCGCGCGCCCGCATTCACCTATCCGATGGCCGACCCATCGGCGTGAGCATCGCGCGCCCGCGAGCGCGCGAGCATCGTCTGAGTGTTGGGCACATAGAGCAGGTGCGCGATCTTGCGTACGTAGTGGTCCTCGTCCCGATCGAGCCTGCCGTCTGCGTACGCGATACGCCACAGATGCTCGATCAACGCGATGCGCTGCTCGAGAGAAAAGTCGCGCTTGATGACCGCGACGGGCGCGTAATAGGAAGTGAGACGCCGCGCTCTCTCCGCACCGTCCTGCAGCAGCCGCTCACTGTCCGTTTCGGTGACCCCGAACATCTGCACGAGAGCGTTCCGGGCCGCGACGTGTTCCTTCCGGTCTTCCCCGAGATCCACCCGTTTCGACTCGTGCAGCAGACATGCAACAGCGGTTTCCAGGTGGGTGGTTTCGAGGTGCTCGAAGCTGCCGGAGCCGCTCTCTTCGAAGAGCTTCTTGATGGCTTTGAACATCGTGAGTTAGTGCACCGTGGGTGCCTGCAAGTTCCGCGAGCCGGCGTCGAGCGAGAGGGGCGCGGCCACACCTTCGAGCGACACGCGCTCCGCATTGACGCCCAGACGCCATTCGACCCCTGCTGCGATCAGCATGAGCACGGCACCGAGGCCGTATCCCCAGAATACGGCAAGCCGCTCGCCGGTTCCGATCAGCGCACCGAATAACCAGGGTGCCGCAATGCCGCCGGCTGCCGTTCCCAACGCATAGAACACCGCGATCGCGAGCGCGCGCAATTCCAGCGGAAAAATTTCGCTCGCGGTGAGATACGCCGAGCTCGCAGCCGCGGAAGCGAAAAAGAAAATCACGCTCCACAGTGCTGTCTGCGCGTAGGCGCTCAGCGTGCCGCCGACAAAAAGCGCTCCCGTGACGAGCAGCAGGACGGCCGAAAGCGTATAGGTGGCGGAGATCATCACGCGGCGGCCGATCGTATCGAAAAGATGCCCCAGCACGAGCGGCCCGAGAAAATTCCCGAGCGCGAACGGCAGCAGGTAGAGGCCCGTATGCTCCGACGGCACGTCGTAGAAGCGGGTGAGCACCAGAGCGTATGTAAAGAAGATCGCGTTGTAGAGGAAAGCCTGGGATGTAATGAGCACGAAGCAAAGCAGCGAACGGCGGCGGTAATGGGCGAACATGGTCTCGAAAACCAGCGCGAGTCCCGTACGCGCGCGCGGCCGAATGGAAAGCGTGTCTCCCATCGGCGGGAGCTTCGTGCCCGTCGCAGCCTCGACACGCGCTTCGATCTCGGCGACCGCGCTCTCGGCCCGTTCACGGTATCCGTGGATCGCGAGCCACCGTGGGCTTTCGGGGATGAATCGCCGTGCGAAAAGCACGAGAAGGCCGAGCGATGCGCCGATCGCAAAACCCACGCGCCACCCGACATCGACCGGAAACACCGAAGGATCCAGTAACAGGACCGTTGCCGCGGAGCCCACGATTGCGCCCAGCCAGAAGCTGCCATTGATGATGAGATTCACGCGGCCGCGCACCCGTGCCGGAATGAGCTCGTCGATGGCGGAGTTGATTGCGGCATATTCGCCGCCGATTCCGAAGCCGGTGACGGCGCGGAAGACACACAGGCTCACAAAATCCCACGAGAACGCCGTGAGCATCGTTCCGCCGAGATAGATCGCCATCGTGATGAAGAAAAGCCGTGCGCGTCCGTAGCGGTCTGTAAGGTGACCGCAACACAGCGCACCGATCACCGCACCGGCAAGATAGGCCGAAGCGGCGAAGCCGATTTCAGTGCTCGTAAGCGCGAGCGAGCGGGGATCCTGCAGCACGGCGCTGACGGCGCCTTTCAGCGTCACTTCCAGGCCGTCGATCGCCCAGCTCGCGCCGAGCGCGAGCACCACGAGCCAGTGAAAGCGGCTCCATGGCAGGCGATCGAGCCGGGCAGGGATGTCAGTCGTGTACGGCTCGAGGGTGCGTGTGCTCATGAGGCATTAAAATCCCACGTTGATCACGCCGGAAGCGACCAGCATGCCGACACGCAATGACAGCCTGAAATCCCTGAGCGCGCGTCTCGCGAGCTTCGCCGCAGAGCGCGACTGGGATCAATTCCACAACCCGAAGAACCTCGCGATGGCCGTCTCGGGCGAAGTCGGCGAGCTCGTCGAGCATTTCCAGTGGCTCACGTTCGAGGAAGCCGCGAATCTGCCGGCCGCGGCGCGCGAGGAGGTGGCGCTCGAAGCGGCCGACATCCTGCTTTTTCTGCTGCGGCTCTGCGACAAACTGGACATCGACCTCGGCGCGGCGGCCGAGCGTAAGCTCGCGATCAACGCCGGAAGGTATCCGGTTTCGAAAGCGCGTGGGCGCGCGACGAAGTACGACAAGTTATAGCCCAGGCGAAGGTTGGGACGCGCGTGAAGATCAATCCAGTTTCGCCCCCGACTGCTGTATCACCTTCGCCCACTTCTCGTACTCTTTCCGCACGAATCCTGCCGCTTCCGCAGGCCCGCTGTTGACGATCGTCACCCCCACGCCCTTGAGCCTTTCCTGCAGCTCGGGCGTTCTGAGCGCCTTGTCGATTTCGCCGTGTAAGCGCGAGACGATCTCTTTCGGCGTTTTCACCGGCGCAAAAACGACATACCACGTCGTCACCTCGTAGCCTTTCAACCCGGATTCCGCGAGCGTCGGCACGTCCGGCGCCATATGCGATCGGGTGCTGCCCGTCTGGGCAAGCGCCTTCACGCGCTTCGCTTTGACGTTCGGAAGGCTTTCCGCGATTGGAAGCGTGGTGAGCTCCACCTGTCCGCCGATCACGTCCTGAAAAGCGGGCCCGCCGCCTTTGTACGGCACGTGCAGAAGGTCGATGCCGGCCATCATGCGCATCACTTCGCTCGCGAGATGCGAAGAGCTCCCGTTGCCGGCGCTTGCGTACCGGATCATGCCCGGCTTCGCTTTGGCGAGCTTCACGAGCCCTGCAAGCGAGCTCGCCGGAAACGACGGATGCGCCATGACGAGCAGCGGCGCGGCGCCGACGTGCGAGATCGCGACGAAATCCTCGACCCTGAAGTCGACTTTGCGGTACAGGTGCGGATTGATGACGATGCCCGGCGTGCTGTTCAGGATCGTGTAGCCGTCCGGATCGGCTTTCGCAAGCGCACCGAAAGCGAGATTGCCACCGGCGCCAGGCCGGTTCTCCACGAAGAAGTTCACTCCGGCCTGCTCGGACAATCGCTGCGCCAGCAGACGGGCGACGATGTCGGCGCTGCCGCCCGTCGGAAAGGCGACGAGCATGCGGACGGGTTTGGCTGGGTATGTCTGTGCGTACGCGACGGCGGACGCAAAAGCAGCGGTGACCGCCGCAAGCCCACACAAAATTCTCCCGAACATCATTCCTCCTTTGTTTTCCGGGGTGCGCCAGTGGCGCCCCCCTGTCCGTCTCCGCGACCCTCGCAGTATCGGATGTGAATACTAATCGGCGCCCGAAGGTTACGTTCGCGGCGGACGCCTCTCCGAGGCCCTCCGCTCACCGATTACGTGTCGTGCTCGGGCATGGCATCAAGCCGCACCGCGATCCCCTCCAGCTCCCGCGACACCGCCGGATAGCGCGACATCACCAGCGGATCGTGCCCCGGCACGATGTGCTGCGGCGACTCGGCGAGCCGCCGCAATTTGTCATAACCCTCGAGTGTCTCTGCCACGTTGTACACCGTCGGGAACACGCGGCCTTTTTCGAAGTGCTCGTAGTAGTGGCTCGCATCGGATGCGAGCACCACCCACCCTCTCTTCGTGTGTACACGGACCGACTGGAGCCCGATCGTATGGCCGCCGATGCGGTGGAGCGTCACGCCGGGCGCAAGCTCGTCGTCGCCGTCGTGAAACTGCACGCGGTCCTCGTAAAGCATACGGATGACGCCGACCACGTCTTCCACCTCATAGCTGTGGCGCATATGGTGATGGCACATCGGGCGTCCGGTAACGAAAGCGAGCTCGTCATCCTGCAAATGGAATCGCGCCTGTGGAAAGTCGTGGAACGTGCCGATGTGATCGTAATGCATGTGGCTCACGATCACTTCGCGCACGGTCGACGCGTTCACGCCGAGCTTCGCGAGACCGGCCGCCGGCGGGCGTAGATGCACGCGCTTGCGCCGCTCCGCTACCTGCGCGGTGAAGCCCACGTCCAGGACGATCGTTCGCTGGTCGTTCCGGATGAGCCACACGAAATAATCCATCGGCATCGGCGCGTCGTGCGGATCGCCGCCGAGGAAGTGATTCGTGCGCCGCGCGTCGCGCTCGGCGTATTTGATTGCGAAGACTTCGTATGTGGGTAGGGTCATGGAAGGCTCACAAGTTAGCGTTCGTATTTCGACTCCGCTACGTGAAGTCTATCCTGAGCGTAGCCGTTGGGCGGAGTCGAAGGGCTCAATACGAACGGGAGGTTGGTTTCGAGTTGCGGAAGCGGTGATCGATGCTGAGCGCGGTCATCCACGCGTCGCGCAGGCACGAGAGAAAATCGCCGGGCTTGTACGCGTCGCCGATGACCGAATAAGGTACGCCGGCAGCATCGCACAAACGGCTGGCTTCCTGATCGGCAGCGGGTCCGATCGCCACGATCAGGAAATCGCCGATTTCGAGTGTCGTCGTTGCACCATCGGGCGCTTGTTGCAGCTCGAGACAGGTGTCGAGCGCACTGACGACGCTGGCACCCGTGATAATGCGCGTCCCCCGAGCCGCGACACGCTCGATCAGCTCGAAGCGATTGTTGCGGGCCATGCCAAGAGCCACCGTGTCCAGGGCTTCGACGACGGTGCACTGCACGCCGTGCCCGCTCAGGAGATCGGCTGTTTCCATGCCCACCATGCCGCCGCCGATGATGGTGGCCAGGCTGCCGGGCGGAACGCGCTCCGGTTCAGGGAGGATATTCCAGGCGTGCGCGACGGTGATACGACTATCCAGCCGCGAGGTATCGAACGGACATGGCCGGGCACGCGCACCGGTTGCGACGATCACGGCGTCCGGCCCGTAAGCGCGGATCGATTCCGCCGTCGCGGTCACGCCGGTTTTCACAGGCACGTCGAGGCTCTGTACTTCTTCCCAGCGGTAGCTCCACACCGGCTCGACTTCGCGCTTGTCGGGTGCTGCGATCGCAAGATGCATCTGGCCGCCCACGCGCGCGGCTTTTTCCCACACTTCGACGCGATGGCCGCGACCGGCGAGCACGCGTGCAGCCTCGATTCCGCTCACGCCGGCACCCAGCACCAGCACCCGCGCCGGGGTAGAGGTACGCGCATCCGGCGCGAGTTGCGGCTCGGCGTATTCGAGCGCTTCGAATTCCGTCCCGATGACCGGGTTGTGCACGCACGCGACGTCCTTCTCGAGTGTCAGGCGCTCGAAGCAGACGTTACAGGCGATGCACTTTCGGATCGGCGCCTTCATTTTTCCGAACGCCTTGAGACACCAATGAGGGTCCGCGTAAAGCGCCCGTCCTACGGAAACGAAATCCGCGCAGCCTGTCGTGAGCACAGCCTCCGCATCCTCAGGATCGACGATACGGCCGGCAACGAAGACAGGGATCGAAACGGCTTCCCGGATCGGTTTCGAATAGGGCGCCAGACATGCGCGCGGAAACGACGGCGGTTGTATGCAGTACTTCGAAAGCTGGGGGCTTTCGTTCGTGCCGCCCGAGATGTCGAGTGCCACCACACCCGCAGCCTCCAGCCGCCGCGCGAGCTCGATGATTTCTTCCTCGGTATAACTCCCCTCCGTGAACTCGCTCGCGGAAAGACGAACGATGAGCGGGAAATCGGGCAGCTCGTCTTTCAATCGGGCGATCGTTTCGAGCAGGAGCCGCGCGCGATTGTCGAACGACCCGCCATACGCGTCGGTTCGCTTGTTGATGCGTGGCGTGAAGAACTGCTGAAAGAGGTAGCCATTGCCGGCGTGAATCTCGACGGCATCGTAGCCGGCTTGTTGCAGCCGTCGCGCCGAATCGACGAAAAGCTTCTGGATTTCGATGAGCTCCGGCACCGTGAGCGGGCGCACTGCGTCGCCGGTGTTCGGGTTTTTCCAGGGCGAAGGTCCGACCGGCTCCATGTTGAGCACCGAGCGGCGGAGCAGCGCACCGCGGTGATTGAGCTGACCGCTGACAAGGGCGCCGTGCCGCTTGATCGCTTCGACGATCGTCGCGAGCCCGGGAATGAATCGATCGTGGTAACAGCAAAGCGAATTGTGGTGAGGACGAGCGTGTTCCGTCACGACCATGGCTTCGGTCATGATCATGCCCACGCCGCCGCGTGCGCGCTCGGCGTAATAGAGTTTGTCCCGTTCTGTCGAGAGCCCGTCCGTCGTGCTGTAGTTCGTTCCCATCGGGGCCATCACGACACGGTTCCTGATACGAAGCGGTCCGATGCGGCCCGACTTGATCAGCAGCATATCCATTCTTTTCTAATCGGCGCGAGCGCCTGACTCCTTCGCGACCCTGCCCCAACGGACGAGATCCTTGCGCAGGAAATCAGCGAACGCTTCGGGAGACGGCTGCACGAATGCTTCTACACCGATGGTATCGAACTGCTGCTTAAGCTCCGGAGCCGTCGCGGCTTTGACGATTGCCTCATGCAGCTTGTCGACGACAGCCTTCGGCGTCTTTGCCGGCGCCATAATCGCAAACCAGTTCACCGCGATGAGCCCCGGCATACCCTGCTCCGGAGCCGTGCTGAGATCGGGCAGAAGCGGCGTGCGCTTCTCCGCGGTGACCGCGATGCCTCTCAATTTGCCGCTTTTCACGCCGGGCGCGAGCACCGGAACATCGACGATCATCGCATGCACGTGACCGCCCATGAGATCGGTCAAGGCGGGACCGGCCCCCTTGAATGGAACGTGCACGATGTCGACATTGCCGAGCTTACGGAAGAGCTCGATCGCCAGATGCGGAAGGCCGCCGTTGCCCGACGACGCGAAATTGAGCTTGCCCGGCTGTTGTTTTGCCAGTGCCACCAGTTCCTTCAGACTGCGCGCCGGAAGCGAGGGATGCGTCGCAATCATTTCCGGCGTGCTGGCGACGGTCGTGACCGGCGCGAGATCTCTCAGCGTGTCGTATGGGATGTTCGGGTACGTGAAGGGACTGATCGCAAGCGGGCTCGCGCTGCCCAATGTCAGCGTGTATCCATCGGGCGGAGACTTTGCGACGTAATCCGTGCCGATGGTGGCGTTCGCGCCCGGGCGATTATCGACGATCACCTGAACGCCGAGCAGCTGCGTCAGCTTCGGCGCAAGCTGGCGGGCGACGATGTCGTTCGAGCCGCCGGGCGGGAAGCCCACCACGAGCCGAATGGGTTTTGTCGGGTAACTTTGGGCGCGCGCTGTACCGGACACGGTAAATGCCAACGCCACCGCAAGAAATAAGATCGGCTTTCGGTTCATTGTCCCCCGCCGCTCGTCGGCGCCTGCGCTATTCCGGCTGAATGTTCATTTCCCTGAGCAGCTGCGTCCAGCGCGCGAGCTCGCTCCTGATATAGGCGGCGAACTTCTCCGGAGTCGAGCTCATCGGTTCGAGCCCGGCGCGCAGCACGCGCTCGTTGGACGCAAGCGTGCCAACGACGCTCATCAGCTCACCACTCAGTTTGGATACGAGCGGCTTCGGCAGCCCCGCCGGGGCACAGACGCCAAACCACTGCCTTACCTCGAAGCCCGGCAACGCTTCCCCGAAAGTCGGCACGTCCGGCAGCTCGCGCAGGCGTTTCGGGCTCGTTACGCCGATCGCTCGCAATTTCCCCGACCGGATATGCGGCATGGGCGTGGACACGGCGCCGAGCAGAAGCGGAACCTGGCCACCAATCGCATCCGTGATCGCCGCACCGCCGCCTTTGTATGGAACGTGCACGAGATCGATGCCTGCGACACGTTTCAGAAGCTCGCCGGCGACATGCGTGGTCGTTCCAGTGCCATTCGAAGCGTACGAATACTGCCCCGGCTTCGCTTTGGCGACTCTGATGAGCTCGGGAAGCGTATGCGCCGGAAACGACGGATGTGAGACGAGCACCACCGGAATGTCCGCCGCCTCGGTAAGCGGCGTGAAGCTCTTCACCGGATCATATGGGAGCTTCGTGCCCAACGCAGGACCGAGAATCAGTGTGCTCGACGAGCACATCACGAGCGTATAGCCATCCGGTGCCGCTTTCGCCGCGGCGTCGAGCCCGATGACGCCGCCCGCCCCCGCACGGTTGTCGATCACGACCGGGCGTCCCAACCGCTCGCTCAAGCGTTGCCCGAGCTCGCGCGCGAGGAGGTCGGTCGCCCCGCCCGCAGCAAAGGGCACGATGAGACGAATCGGCCGGTTCGGATATTCCTGAGCCGAAGCCGGCACGCATGTGAAAATCGCAGCCATGATCACTGCGAAAGAGCGGACGATGTGCTGATCCATTCTCATGGTCTGACCTCCTCACGCTCTTCGCTGCTATCCCGCGCGCGTGGTCGACTGCATGCCGGCTCGCTTGCGCGCACGCCACTCCGTCACGAAACGCCAGCCTTCCCGGGACGGCACGCCCCCGCGCAGCGCACCGGCTTCGATGTTTCCAAAGAGGAGCTCGTAGCCTTTAGGCAACGGACGACTGCCCGGGACTGAAAGCCACAACCGTAACAGGAGGCGCTTCTTCTCCTTCTCGGGATAATCCTCGTAATCCGTACGCGCGTGATACATCAGGTGGTTGTTGAGAAGCTGGATATCGCCGGCCTCGAAAGTCATGTTGAGCGCGAGCTCGTTCCCGAGTTGACCGAAGAGCTCGAGCGCTTCTTGCTGCAGTCTCGTGAGCCGCGGCACCTCGGGGAATTCCTGGGCCGTGCGGATGTAGGCCGGCGAAAAAAGGCCCGTGAAATGCCCGTCACGAAAGCCGAAGATGGGCTTCGGGTAAGCGCGCGACTCGCCGGCCGTCTCATCGCCTTGCCGGCTGTTGTACCAGTCGGCATAGAAGATCTCGATGAGATCGCGGCGGCGTCGCAACACCTCGTTGTGTATCTGCGCGGCGCTCACCACACGGCTGTACCCGCCGGACTTCGCCTCGCGCACACAAAGGAGCCCGACGACATCGCAGCGGTCCGCGTGAAAGGGCAGCGCATCCGCCGTTTTCGAACCGCGATACTTCGTGCGCTCGACCTGCCTGCCTTCATCCTCGACGAGCCCGAGCAGCTCGCCGCGTCCGCCCTGCGACACCGCAGTGCCGAGATAGGTCCCGATGCCCCAGTAGACCGTCCGTAGATCGTCAGGCGAATATTCGAGCGGCAATCCGCGCAGCAGGATCATGCCGCGGCCTGTCTCGAGCTCCTGCGCAATTCGGGCAAGCTCACGTGCGAAGCGTGGAAGCGGAAAATCCTCGCGCGTGATGTCGGCCCATTCCAGCCCACGCTGCTTCACCGCACGAAGCGCGCTGTCGAGCTCTTTCAACTCTTCAGGCCGAAAGGGTCGGATCCATTCGGTCGAATGCTGCAGATCGATGCCCCTCCATGCGAAAGGCGCAATGATTTCCTGGTGCTTTTCCACTCGCATCATGTATTCCGCAAGATGTATCGCTAATAACGATCCAACTCAGGTACTTCGAAGTCTTCCCATCCCGGCACATCCGACACTTCGGAAAACGGCTTTCCGAACGGACACGTTGCATCGATCCCGATCGCCGACGCGGTGCGAAAGGGCCGCGGTCTCGCGGGGTAATCGTCCATCGAAGGATCTGACGGGCCCGCCGGGATCTGATCGACGATGATCACATCGCGTTGCGGCTGAACGCGAAACGCGAGCGCCCATTCCACCTCTGTTGAGCTGTGAACGTCGATGTCCGGATCGACCACGATCGTCCATTTGGGACGAATGTTGCTCGACATCGCGGCAAGGATGACTTGTCGCGCCTCGCCGGCGAAGCGCTGGGTCATCGAGATGACGACGTAGAAAG
>DASRIK010000038.1:0-15089 GCA_035650035.1 Burkholderiales bacterium
TTCTCGGCGACGCGCCCCTCTTCCTGTTGCAGCGTGCCGACCGGACAGTCGACGGGATTCGTAATGCTCGTGCCCGGCGGCAAATTCAACGCGGCGAGCTCCGCGATGGTGTCATTCGCGAACGGCGACACCTCCAGCCCGAGGCGCGCGTAGTAATCCGTCGCGAGCACACTCGCGCCGCCGCCATTGCCGAATAGAACGACGCGCTCCGTGGGATGCTCACGTCGCGGCGTCACCATCTGGAACAACAGCAGGGTGTCGACGAACTCATCCACAGTGTCCACAAGCACGCAGCCTGTCTCGCGCGAGAGCGCGACCCACACGCGATCGTCGCCCGCGAGCGAGCCCGTGTGCGATGCGGCAGCCGCGATGCCCTGTTTCGTGCGCCCGCCTTTCAGCACCACGACGGGTTTGGAGCCACGCGCATTCCGAAGGATCTCGAAGAGGCGCCGGCCGTCTCTTGCCGTCTCGATGTACATGCCCACCACGCGCGTCTGCGCGTCGGCGAAGTAGAACTCGAGCAAGTCGCTGGGCGTCACGTCCGCGCAATTCCCGACAGTGACGAGCCCGGAGAACTTGAGACCGCGTGCGAGTCCGCGGCGGATGACGTCGGTACCCAATCCGCCGCTTTGCGAAATCACGCCCACACCGCCGACTTCTTTCGGGCTGATTTCCGCGAACGTGATCTTGCCGCGCGGCGTGTACAGGCCCAGGCAGTTGGGACCGATCAGCCGTGCCCCGCCCGCGCGCGCGGCTTCGACGAGGCGATCCTGCAGCTCCCGGCCTTCTTCGACTTCCCCGAAGCCGCTCGAAATCACCTGCGCAAAGCGGAGCCGTCCTCTGGCGGACGAAAGCAGCGGCGGAATCTGCGCGGCCGGTATCGCGATGAACGCGTAATCGATGGGTTCCGGCGTGTCCGCAAGACTCTGGTAAGCCGGGAGCCCGTCGATCTCCGCCGCGCTCGGGTGGATCGGGTAGATCGGCCCCTCGAAACCGAACTCCCGGATGCGGCGAATGAAGACGTTGGGGAAGGTCGTGCCTTTGGTCGACGCGCCGATCACCGCGACGGTTTTCGGCGCGAAGAGCGGCGTGAATTCGGCTATCGCATCACGTGTGCCCCGACCTTCCTTACTCGACAGAGAAGGCGCGCTCCCGCCTGCCTCGATCACGAATCGTGCATCCACTGCCACCGCCCCCGTCTCCGACACGATCAGCGGATTGATGTCCGCCTCCGCGATGTCCTGGGCGTGTTGCATCAGCAGACCATTCTCGCCGCCGATTTTCAGCAGCACGTCGATGATTGCGTCACGCGATGCCGCCTTCCGGCCGCGGGCACCTCTCAGTATGGCGGCCCCCTTGAGCTCGTCCAGCATTTCCTCTGCATCCAGGCGATCGATGGGACAGATGCGAAAGGAAACGTCGGCAAGCACTTCCACGAAGATGCCGCCCAGCCCCACCATCACAAGTGGCCCGAACTGCGGATCGCGCAGTCCGCCGACCACCAGCTCCTGCCCCTCCGCCGCCATTTCTTCGACGAGCCAGCCATCCACGCGCGCGCTCTTGATCTGTGCCTGCCCTGACATCGCGCGGATCGCCTGGCGCACTTCTTCGGTCGTGGTGAGCCGCACTCTCACGCCGCCCGCGTCGCTCTTGTGAAGGATATCGGGCGAGATGACTTTGACGACGAACGGTGCCTTCAGCGCCTTCAGCGCTTCTTCCACTTCGTCCGGTCCGCGCACCACCGCGGTTTTTGGTACGGCAACGCCGTAATGCGCGAGCAGCGCTTTGCCGGCGGCTTCGTCCAGTGCGCGCCGGCCTGCGTTGCGTGCCGCAGCAATCAATTTTGAAGGGGAGGGCTTCAGTTGGCGGATCTCCTTCGCGTCCTTTGTGTTGAAGCTTTCAACGCTTCTTCGCAAGCACTTCGGGTATCAACCCGGTGTGCACCTCCCCCGCGCGAAACTGCTCCGAGCGCAGGATCGCGAGCACTGCAGGGATATTGTTCTTCACGCCCTGGATCTCGAACGCCTCCAGCGCAGCCGCGAGCTTGTCGATCGCGGCATCGCGCGTGCCGGCGTGCGCGATGACTTTCGCGATCATCGGGTCGTAATGCGGCGTCACATCGCGGCCTTCTGCATAACCCGTGTCGACCCGCACATCCTGTTCCACCGGCGGCCGGAAAACCGACAGCTTGCCCGGCGACGGATAGAAGTTCTTCGGATCTTCCGCGTAGACGCGCGCCTGTATCGCGTGTCCACGAAGCCCGATCGTGGACGGAAGCATTTCGGTCAGCCGCTCTCCAGCGGCGGAGCGGATCTGGGCGTGCACGAGGTCGACGCCCGTCACTGCTTCGGTCACACCGTGCTCCACCTGAAGCCGCGTGTTCATTTCGAGAAAATTGAAGGAGCCGTCGGCGCCTCTCAGCATCTCGACGGTGCCGATGTTGTCGTAGCCCATCTCGCGCATGATGCGCGCAATCTCGTCGCCCACGGCCTGGATCTCACTGCGGGCGACAGCTGGCGCGGGCGCCTCCTCGATGACCTTCTGGTTGCGGCGCTGGGTCGAGCAGTCGCGCTCATGGAGGTGCACCGCGTTTCCGTGGCGGTCCGCCAGCACCTGGAACTCGATATGGCGGGGTTTTTCCAGCAGACGCTCGAGGTACACCTCCGGGTTGCCAAAGCCGCGGCTCGCCATCGAGCGCGCGCGCTCCACGGCTTCGATGAGCTGTGTTTCGTCTTTCGCCGGCAGCATGCCGATACCGCCGCCGCCGCCCGCGGGCTTTACGAGCACGGGAAAGCCGATCTTGCGCGCTGCTGCGACTATGGCCTCCGGCTCCGCCGCGAGCACATCCGAGCCTTGCGACATCGGCATGCCATACGTGGCGGCGAGCTCCCGTGCCCTGGTCTTGTGGCCCATCGCAGCGATCCACCGGGGCGACGGCCCGATGAAGCACACGCCGGCGTCGCTGACACGCTGAGCGAACTCGGCATTCTCGGAGAGAAAGCCGTAGCCCGGATGAAGTGCGTCGGCGTGCGATTTGCGCACGACGTCGAGAATCACGTCCTGATTGAGATAGCTTTCGCGGGCGGACGCAGGACCGATCGCGTACGTTTCGGTCGCCATCGCAAGATACGGCGCGCCGGCGTCCGCTTCGGAATAGACGGCGACCGATTTGATGCCCAGCTCGTTCAGCGCGCGAAGCACGCGCGCCGCGACGGCCCCGCGGTTGGCAACGATTACTTTGCTAAACATTCAATAGCTCGTCGGCCACGTGCGCATGAGATGCTGGCCCACGCCGCGCGTCATTCGCAGCTTGTACACATCGAGCATGCGTATGAGGTAATCGCGCGTGTGCTCGGGACGGATCACGGCCTGCGCGGCATACACCGAGGCTAGGCCCCACACGTCGGCGCCTTGCCGGATGTGCCTGAACGCTTCCTCGAACCCCGGCTCGCCGACGCCGACGCCGTGCACGATCTTCGTAGCGAATTCCGGGCTCATGAAGCTCACTTCGGCGGTCGGCCACGCTGCGATGTCGTCCGAGTGGCGGCCGCCGCCCATGCAGACGTAGGCCCGGCCGTAACTCTTGCGAACGATCACCGAAATGCGCGGGACGGTCACGAGCGTCATCGCATTCATGAAGTTCATGATCTTGCCCGGCGCACCTGCGCGTTCCGCGTCGGTCCCGACCTGGAAGCCCGGCGTGTCGACGAGGATCACGAGCGGCACGTTGAACGAGTCGCAGAGCACCAGAAAATCGACGATCTTGCGGCAGGCGTCCGCGTCGAGCGCGCCGCCGCGGTGCAGTGGGTTGTTCGCGACGATGCCCACGCTTTTCCCGCCGAGCCGCGCAAGCGCCGTCAGGGCGCTCCGTCCAAAACGCGGTTTCAGCTCGAACATCGTGTCCTTGTCGACGACCGCTCTCACGACGCGGCGCATGTCGTACACCTGCGTACGACTCTCCGGCAGGATCGAAAAGACCTTGTCCATTTCCGCGCCCGAGCCTGCAGGCACCGGCGCATCCGGCGGCGCTTCGTTGTGATGGCTCGGCATGTACGACAGGAACTTGTGGATCGCGTCGAAGACGTCGTCCTCGCGATCGACCACCTGATCGACGAGGCCGGTGATCTCCGCATGCAGGCGCCACCCGCCGAGCTCTTCCGCACTCACCTTTTCGCCAAGGGCCATGGAGACGAGCCGCGGGCTCGACACCGCGACGGTCGCCCCTTTCTGCATCACGCTGAAATCCGAGCAGCACACGAGCCACGTCGAAGACCCGAAGGACGGACCGAGCGCAGCCGCAGCCATCGGCGATTCGCGCGTGCGGCGGAACTGGGTGATGTCGTTTCCGAGGAGCTGACCCATACCCCGCGAGCCCATTGCATCGGGGAGCCGCGCACCGGTCGATTCGCCGATCACGACCAGCGGCATGCCGCGTTCGGTCGCGGTGCGCTTCATATGCGCCACTTTCTTGCCGTTCGTGGCGCTCGTCGATGCGCCTTTCACGGTGAAGTCGTTGACGACGACAGCCACGTCGCGTCCGTCGATTTTTCCGTAGCCCGCGATCTTGCCATCGGTCGGCGTCTCATCCGCCTGTTCCGGGTATACGCCCGATGTCCCGAACAGGCCGGATTCGATGAAGGAGTCTTTGTCGAGCAGGCGCGCGAGCCGCTCGCGCGCGTTCAGGGCGCCGGCCGCGGTTCGCTTGGCGTATTTGTCTTCCCCGCCGCCCGCGAGCGCTTTGGCGCGGCGCGCCTCGTATTCGCTCAGCAATGGGTCCAATGACATGGATACCTCTTCTTTGCGGTGCGCTGGCAACGCACCCTACGATTTATCGGGTTCCTTCAAAGCTGCCACAAGGGCAGGAACGACTTTGCGGTAATCGCCGACGATACCGTAATGCGCGCCTTTGAAGATGGCCGCTTCGGGGTCGGTGTTGATCGCCACGATCGTCCTCGCGTTCCCGCAGCCCGCCATGTGGTGCGCTGCGCCGGAGATGCCGATCGCGAAGTACAGCTCCGGCGTCACCGTCTTGCCGGTGAGCCCGATCTGCCAGGAATGGGGACACCAGCCGAGATCGCACGGGACGCGGCTGGAACCAACGGCTGCACCCAGGACCTCGGCGAGGCCCTCGAGCACCCGAAAGCCTTCGGGTCCTTCGAGACCGCGCCCGCCTGCCACGATGATTTTCGCGTCTTCGAGCGCCTGGGAATCGGCAGCCTCGCGTTCCCGCGCGACCACACGCGTGCGCCTTGCGAACTCGGGCGGCGTAACTCGGATGACTTCGCCGGCACGTGCAGCCTCCGCTTTCGGCACTCCCACGCCGGCTTTCACGGTTGCAACCGCGGGCAGCGCCGGGAACGAGAGCGTTTCGCGAACGTTGCCGCCATAGCAGGCGCGTGTGAACAGAAGCTTGCCCTCCTCCGATACGATTCCCGTACATCCGGTTGCGACGGCGCTCTGGAGTCGAAAAGCGAGCCGTGGCGCGAGATCCGCACCCGCCGCCGTGTGACTTGCGAGTATCGCCGCTGCGGCGGTGTCGCGTGCAACCTGTTCGGTGACTGCGACCCAGAGCTCGCCGTCGTAATCCTCTTCACGCTCGCACCAGTATGCCCGCTCGGCGCCGTGCGCCATAACGCCCGCAACAGCGTCGGCGCTGGGCGTGAACACCACCGCAATGACCGTGACGCCTAGCGAGTCCGCCAGGCCCAACAACTCGCGCGTCGATGCGGTAGGCGTGCCGTCCCGCATTTCGGCCACGACGAGGATCGCAGGCATCGCCTTATACCAGTCGGGCGCTGCGCAGACGCCGCGCGAGCTCCAGCGCCTGCGCGGCCTCGTCGGCGCCGGGGATGATTTCGCATCGGCCGCTTCTTACCGGCACATAAAGCCGCTCGCGCACGCGACGCGCTGAGAACCGCCCGATCTCCGCCGGCATGAGACCGAGCTCGGAAGCGCTTTTGACAGTGAGCGGTTTGCGTGCAGCGCGCATCGTTTCTCTCAGCGTGGGCTTTCGCGCCGCGCCGAGCTCGTTCGAGATCGTGACGACCGCCGGCAGGTCCGCTTCGATCGTTTCGAAACCGTCGGCGAGAACGCGTTCCACGCGCGCCCTTGGCCCTGTCACCTCGACCTTCCTCGCGAAAGTAACCACGGGAAGCCCGAGGAGCTCCGCAATGCCGCAACCGACGATACCGGCATCCCAGTCCGCCGCCTGGCGACCTGTCAGTACGAGATCGACCGTCCCGAGATTGCGGATGGCACGCGAGAGCACGAGCGCGGTCGCTTCACTCGCGGCGTCCTCCAGCGCTTCGTCTGCAATCAGCAGCGCTTCGTCTGCGCCCATCGCGAGTGCATGCTTCAGCACATTCCGCGCGCTGTCAGGTCCGACACTGACGACAGTGATCTTCGCCTCGCCGATGCTCTCGCGCACCCGGAGCGCTGCTTCGACGGCCTGTTCGTCGAACGGGCTCATGACGAGCTGCAACCCGCCTGCGGGAATGACTTTCTTCGCATGCTCGTCGACCGTGAGCATGCTGAAAGCGGCTTCGGGATTCGGGACCTGCTTGACGCAAACGACGAGGTGCATCACACGATCGTCACATCCGTCGGCACGATGCCGTCGAAATGCTTGCGCTGATAGTTCCACGGAATCTGCGGCTGGACACGGCCGGTTTCGTCGGTGGCGCGAGCGCGAATGCGAAATCGACCAGGCTCCTTCGCGTTCCATAGATACGACCAGCGCACCCACAGCCAGCGCTCGCGCGGCTCTTCGAGATGCGCATCGTGCCAGGTGGCGCCGTCGTCGACGCTCACTTCCACGCGTGTGATGCCGCCCATGCCGCTCCACGCGAGGCCGCGGATCTTGTGCTCACCGCGTTCGAGCGGCGAATCTTCGTCCAGCGGATCGACGATGACGCAGCGCACGCCCATCGCCGTGATCATTTCCTTGTTCGGATCTTCGGGCGACTGACCGTAGACGAAATAGTGATGCTGGTAATAACACTCCGGCATGCGATCGAGCACTTCGATACTCTCCAGCCACTTCACCCACCAGTTCCCCGACCAGCCCGGGACGACCGCGCGCACCGGTGCGCCATGGATGTGCAGCAGGTATTCGCCGTTCATCGACCACGCGAGCAGCGTATCGGGATGCATGGCTTTCGCCAGCGGAAGGCCTTTCTCGTAATTGATGATCCCGGGATCGACGAGCTTGAAGTCCGAGCGCCCGACGGAACGATACTGCACGGCGAGATCCGGCTGGCCACGGTCGAAGCCTTGCATGCGCACGCTCACGGCGTTCGACTTCACGCCCGCTTTCTTCAGCACTTCGGCCAATGACACGCCCGTGAACTCGCCGGCGCTCATTGCACACGTCGTGGTCGATTCGTTGCCGATTTCATCCGTCGAAGGTACGGCGTTTTTCTCGCGCATGGCCGCGCGTGCATTCATGTCCTGTTGATTTATGCGCGACGGCTTCTTTACGCCTTTTTCGACGTAATCGAAATAGCCGGCGTCATTGCCCGCGCACTCGGTTACGGCACGCACCGTACGGCCCGGGAGCTTTTGCAGGTCCTTGAGCGACATTTCGATCGGGCGCTCGACTTCGCCGCCGATCGTGAGAATCCAGTCGTCCGGATGAATCGGATCGGGTACTTCGAGCTGGTTCACCACGTAGTACGCGTCGGTCGGCGTGATGAGCCCTTCGAGCTCGGTGATCGGCGCGCGGCCGTTGATCACGCGCCCCTGCGAATCTTTGCCGGCGATGAGGCTCGGCCTCTTGCGGTCCGGCCAGCCCATCACCCAATCGCCTTCGATTTCCGGTCTTGCCATCAGGGTCTCACTCCGGTTTTGCACTTTGGCCCGAGCTGCGTGCGCAGCCGCGGCTGCAGCGCTTCGATGAACTGACACAGATACGGACGCGTCTCGCGAGGATCGATGAGGTCTTCGATCGCGAACGCTTCTGCCGTCCGGAAAGGCGACGCGAGCTGCCGCAGCTCCTCTTCGATTTCGCGCTCGCGCCGCTCCGGGTCCTCCGCGCTTTCGATGTCCCGCCGGTATGCGGCTTTCACGCCGCCTTCCACAGGGAGCGAGCCCCAGTTGCCCGAAGGCCACGCGATTTTGAAATTGAGGCCTGCGCGGTCGATCACGCCGCCACCTGCCACGCCGTAGCACTTCCGCACGATGACCGTGAATACCGGCACCGTCACCTGGAAGCCGATATAACGCGCGCGCACGCCTTCGCGCAGGATCGCGGCGGCTTCCGATTCCGCTCCGACCATGAGCCCCGGAATATCTGCGAAGAACACGAGCGGAATGTTGAACATGTCGCAAAGCTCGACGAAATGCCCCTGCTTGCGCGCCGCCTTGTAGTCCATGATCCCGCCGAACATCGGATTGTTGGCGACGACGCCGACGACTCTTCCATCCATGCGGGCGAGCGCGGTGATGAGCGCTCGGCCGTACGTGGGCTGGATCTCGAACAACGAGCCCGTGTCGACGACGAGCTCGAGGAGCTTTTTCATGTTGTACGCCTGGCGGCCCGAGCGCGGCACGATATCGGCGAGCGCATCTTCGCAGCGGTCCACCGGATCGCCGCAGCGTTGCTCCGGCGGGAGCTCCCATACGTTCTGCGGCATGTACGAGAGGAAGCGCCGGATCTGGCGAAGGCAGTCGGCTTCGTCCTCCGCGATGTTGTCTATGGTCCCGGCGGTATCCACGGCGATCGCTGTACCCCCGAGCTCCTCTTTCGTGAGCTTCTCTCCGAACGCACGTTGGACGACGGGCGGTCCCGCGGCAAATATCTGAGCCGTGCCCTTCACCATGATCGACCAGTGCGAAAGGATCGCACGCATGGATGGACCGCCCGCGGTGGTTCCCATGACGGCCGAGACGACCGGCACGATACCGAGCAGATCCGTGGAGCGCTCGCACCCGTCCTGCCCGTAGCCCGGCACGACCGTGTAGCCCTTGCGTCGGGTCGTGTTGACCGTGCCTCCCGTGCCGTCGATCAGATTGACGAGCGGAATGCGAAACTCGTACGCGAGATCTTCAATGAAGCCGCCCTGACCGCCTTTACGCCGATCGCTGCCGAACCCGGTGCCGGCTCTTATCGTGTAGTCCTCGCCGCCGACGGCGATCGGTCTGCCATCGATCTTGCCGACGCCCATGACGTATGGCGCCGGTTCGAAGCTCGTGAGCACGCCGTTCTTGTCATAGCTCGCGCGCCCGGCGAGCTTGCCGACTTCGCGAAACGTGTTCGGGTCGAGCAACGCCGTGATGCGCTCGCGAACGGTGAGCTTGCCCGAGGCGTGATGCCTGGCCACAGCGTCGGGGCCGCCACACGCTTCGGCCATGCCTCGCCGGCGGTGGATCTCTTCGATTTCGGAACGCCAACTCATACGGGGTACAGATTATGTGACCCGCCGCGAAGCGGCCTTTGCAGCTCGATCAGCCGTCAATGACCGCGACTACCTGGCCTTCGGCGACGGGATCTTTCTCTTTCACGAGGATTTCTTTGACAACGCCGGGATCTTCGGTGATCACCGGGATTTCCATTTTCATCGATTCGATGACGACCAGCACGTCGCCTGAATCGACTTTATCGCCGGGACTCGCTTTGACCTGCCACACCGTGCCGGTGATCTCCGATTTCACTTCTATACGTGCCATGGCGCTCCTCGCGCGTGTTTGAAAGAGTATGGAACCTCGTGCTTTGCCGCGAGAGCCGCGGCGCGAGGACGGCCAGTATAGCGTCATTCGTGCTATGGTTCTCGTCCATTCCAGAGGACCGATGATGCGCCCGCTCACTTTGCTTCTGCTCGCAGCCGTGCTCGTGGTCGGCGTTGCACCGGCCGGCGCGCAGGAGCGGAAGCTACCTTTAGTGGACGAAGCAGCTGGAGATGTTTCGTGGCTGCGCTTCAAGAAGCAGCTCGTCGGTGCGATCCAGAAACGCGACAAGCAGTTTCTGCTTTCGATTCTCGACCGGAACGTGCGCAATCAGGACGACCGCTCGCGCGGCATCGCCCATTTCCGCAAGCAGTGGGAGCTCGATACGGACGACAGCCCGGTCTGGCGCGAGCTCGCCGCGGCGCTCCAGCTGGGCGGCGCTTACATCAAGCGCGAGAACCGGCCTCGCGAATTGTGCGCGCCGTACGTGCTGGGGCGCTGGCCTGAGGACGTGGAGCCTTTCAAGCATGGCGTCGTGATCTCGCGCGATGCCCAGGTGCAGGCGGAGCCTTCGAACTCGGCCGCAGCGCTCGGGGCGCTTTCGTATGACATCGTCGTCGTGTCCGATTGGGAAGTGGACGACAAAGCGCCCGAAGTCAAACAGAAGTGGGTAAAGATCCGCTATCGCAATCGCGACGGCTACATCCCGGAAGAACAGATACGCAGCCCGATCGAGCAGGCCGCGTGCTTCGTGAAGAGCGCCAACGGCTGGCGCATGACGGCGTTCGCGCCGGCGGGTGGCGAATAGCACACTCGAAATCCAGGTCCACCGCAGCGCGCGCGGACTTCGACCGGAGAACACGCTGCGGATTCAAGCACGTTTCGACACAGTTGCATTCCCGGCCGAGCTCGAATTCCTAAGCGAGCTCGACGAGCTCCGCTTGCAGGCCTTCGTCGGACACGCGCATGCGTGCGACGGCGATCGGCAGTCTGAACCGTCGCGGCCCCGCGCTCCCCGGGTTCAGGTAGAGAACACCTTCGCGCTGCTCGATGCCGGGCTTGTGCGAGTGCCCGTAAATCACGGCGCTAAAACCAGCCGCTGCGGGATCGACGTCGAGATCGGCGATGTCGTGCAGCAGGTAAACGAGATGCGCGCCAAGCTCGACGACTTCGGTGAGCGGCAGCGAACGTCCCCACTCATCGCGATCGTTATTGCCGCGGACCGCGTACGTGGGCGCGATACGTTCCAGCGCGTGCAACACGTTCGGCGAGCCGATGTCGCCGGCGTGGAGAATGATGTCGGAATCGCGCAGAGCCGCGAGTGCCTCGTCCCGCACGAGCCCGTGCGTATCGGATATGACGCCCACCTGTTTGATAGAATGGCGCCCGACTGAAGAGGAGCTCGACATGGGTGATGATTTCGGCAAGCTGGTCCTGCGTCTGACACTTGGCATCCTCGTGCTTTTACACGGCATTGCCAAGTTGAAAGGCGGCACCGGTTTCCTCACTCCGATGGTTACCGGCATCGGGCTGCCGCCGTGGTTTGCATACGGGGTTTACATCGGTGAGATCGTCGCGCCCGTGATGGTGATACTCGGCTTCTTCTCGCGCGTCGGTGCGTTCCTGATATTCGTGAACATGATCTTTGCAGTCCTTCTCGTCCACCGACCCGAGCTTCTGACGCTCGGCAAACAAGGCGGCTGGGCGCTCGAGCTGCAGGGCATGTTCATGTTCACCGCGCTCGCGCTCACGTTCATGTCGCCCGGCCGCTACGCGATGACGCGGCGTTACTGATCTCGAAAAGCGGGCACGAGCGCCTGCGCCCACGCCGGTCGTCGCCGGACGGCTTCGGTCTAAAGTCTCCTCAGCCCGGCCGCGGCGTGGCTTCCTGAGCGGCGGCGCCAGCTCGTGCGGCGCCTTGCGCGGTCGCAACGCCCTGACGCGCGCCGAAGACCATCTCGGTGAGCCAGTTCACGAGCAGAGACGTGTACGCGCGCTGTGACGGCTCCTGCGACAATCCGTGATCGGCCCCTGCGATCACGCGATACGTGAGCGAGCGGGCGTGCCTTGCCGCTTCCACGTAGTTCTGTATCGTCGGGTGCGGCACGGTGTCGTCGTTCTCCGATTCGACGATGAGAATGTCGCCCTTGAATGCGGCGCAGGCGTCGAGCGCGCGATTGTCCTGCGGCCGGACATGACGTCGCCGGTACGCATGCAGATCGGGATCCTTGTGGAGCTGCTTCTTGGGAAGCTCCCAGCTGCCATCCTTGTAGAGCGCCGGCACGCGTAAGGCGAGCCATTTCACGGGCCGCAGCGTCGTCAGGATCGCGGCAAGATAGCCGCCGTAGCTGCTGCCCACGACCGCGATGGCGCCGGCGTCTACGCTCGGATGATTCACGAGCTCGTCGTACGCGGCGATCACATCCTTCAGGTTGTCGTCGCGCGAAACGGTTTCCTGCTGCGGCTCGGTGCTCGCATGTCCGCGCAGATCGAACGTGAGCCCGATGCAGCCAAGCGCAGCGACTTCGCGCGCTCGGGCGAGATATTGCTGCTGGCTGCCACCCCAGCCGTGTACGAATAGCACCCCCGGCATCATCGTCGCCGGTGCGATCAGCGTGCCGGCGATATGGCTGTTATCGACGGCAATCTCGAACTTGTGATCACGCGTCGACATATGAGGCAACCGTGGTGTACTTCAGGATGAAGCCTACGCATGGGTCGGTGCCGCGGAAGTAGACTGTCGCGCCTGCTGGCGGCGTCTGCCGGTCGTCGTAACTTTCGGTGCATTCCGCGTGCACGGCGTGTAACTGCGTATCGGACCGGAACGCTTCCAGCGCGGCGATCTCGGCGCCGCTTGCGCCGCCGACGCGCCAGGACTGCTCGAGGACACCCGTGCAGACCGCGCCGGTGCCGTCGACGCCTCGCACCATGTCGTAGTTGCGGCGCGAAGCGAAGAATCCGGGAAAGCACCGTCGCGCCGCATCGTCGTAGATGCGCGCCTGCTCGATGGCGCGCCGCGCGCTATCGTCGACGTGGAGTTGAAGTAATGCGTCGAAGTCGCCGCGCACGACGATCAGCGCCGAGCCGCCGTAGACCTCCCTGTCGTGGTGGTCCTTCGCGAGCTTCTGTGTTCCGACGTACGTCGCCAGGAGCCCGCCGACCTGCACCTGGCCGACGCTATAGGTCATCACATCGGTGAGGTTCTGTTCGACAACCACACCGCATTGCGCGAGGTCCTGTCCGTCGAGCTCGTCCAGCGATCGATCCAACGCGTCCGCGTCCGCAGCCACGATCTGTCCACGCCCACCAACCTCGAGCGCGGGCTTCACGCGCACGGGTCCGTTCTGAAGAAGCCGCCCGCCGGCGCGTCTGGCATCCTCGCGCGCAAACGCCGCGTAACCCGTGAGAACCGATCCCCGCACTAACTGCGAGAATTCCGCGGACCAGCCGGCCGGCGCAGTTGCGCCGGGGTCGCTCAACGGATGCGTGATCGACTTCGTCGCAATGAACGGGAAAGGCACCACGCCACCGAAAAGATCGGTCTCGCCTCGTATGCCTAGCGCATGCGCAATATCGAGCGACAGCGTGTCGTCGGGCACGAAATAGACCGGGGCCGTATACGTGCTGCATTCGTCGTAATCGCCGGCGTATTCGTAGCCTTGCAAGGCGGCAAGCCGCTCCGCGATGAGCTTGCGCGTGACGCTCTCGTGGCTGCGCAAATCCTGGGCGGATCGGGTATATGACACGACCACACCCCGCGGGATGCGGTCAGACTCGACCAGGCCGGCCGGATGCGCGTGCCGCTGGTCGCTGGAGCCGGTAAAGCGCATCGCATCTCCACGGTGAAAAATGCATGTGCACCGACGCAAAAAGCGGACCTGCACGAGGCATTACCGGATTGCTCCAGCGGCGTGCGTGTGCATAGAATGCCGGCCTCATTCAGATTGCGGGGCTCGGGCTTGAGAACGGCAGTACGTCTCTTGGTGGCGGCAGCACTCTTCGGCATTGGCATCGCGTATGCGCAGCCTGTGTTCAAATCCACCATGCCGGACGGACGCGTGGTTTACGGCGAGAAACCCGCGCCTGGTGCGAGCAGCGTGGAGACACTCGAGCCGCCGCCCGCCAAGAGCGGCATCAGGGGGCTTACGCCGGAAGAGAAAGCCCGCGCAGCGCAGCTCGAACGAGAGCGCGCCGCTGCGGCTGCAGTCGCGAGACGCAGCGAACGCGAGCTCGAGGACGCACGCAGAGCGCTGCAGCAGGCCGAAGCGGCGCGCGACACCGGCCAAGAGCCGCTACCCGGCGAGCGCGTCGGCATTGTGGGCGGTGGAAGCCGCCTCACCGACGCGTATCACGCACGCCAGAAAAACCTCGAAGACGCCGTCGTGGCGGCGCGCAGGCGTCTGGATGAGGCGCGACAGGCGCTGCGCTAGGGAACCTCTGAGGTTCCTTAGAGGATCCTGTTGAACCAGAGTAGCGACAGCCCCGCCGACGCGATGGCGAGCAGGGCCGCAATGCCCGAGAAAAACGCCGTGATCTCGGTTTCCTTCTTTTCGAGGACGAAGCGCGAGTTGAGCGCGCGGTAAACCTTCTTGAGCTCGGCCGCATTACCGGCGTAGAAGTATTGACCGCGGGTCATGTTCGCGACGTTCTTCAGCGTCTCTTCATCCAGGCGCACGCGCATGCGCCAGCCTTCGAAGCCCATGATCTCGCCGTCCGGCGTGCCGATCCCGACGGTAAACACACGGATGCCGCGATCCGCGGCGAGGCGCGCAGCCTCCATCGGCTCCGGTCCGGTCGTACGCTGTCCATCGGTGAGCAGGATGATCGCCGCCGATGTGTAGGTTCCCGGCGATACCGGCTTGAAAGGCGCTTTTTCCGCTTTCTTCGGTTCGTCGAAGGAATAGCCCTTCCACGCGTTGCGTTTCGCACTGTCGCCGCCGACCGAGTCGAGCGTGATGCCGGCGTTCGGAAAGATCGTGGCCAGCGCGACGACGATGCCGCTGCCGATGGCGGTTCCGCGCTGAAGCTGCAGGCGGTCGATCGCGGCAAGAATGTCTTCGCGGTTTTGAGTCGGATGCTGCACGACGAGCGCAGTCGCGGCAAAGGCAACGACCCCGACGCGTGTCGTGCGCGGCTGTTCGTTCACGAAAGTACGGGCTGCGGCCTGCGCAGCCGCGAGGCGATTCGGCTCGACATCGGTCGCGCGCATGCTGCCCGAGACGTCGATCGCGAGCACGACGGTTTCATGTTGCGACGGCAACGTGATGACCGCCGCCGGGCGCGCAATGGCGACGATCATGGCGATCACCGCGAGCAGGAATAACGCCGGGGGCACGTGACGGCGAACGCGTTGACCCGTGCTCATCGCGTCCTTCACCATCGCGAGGCTCGCGTAACGCAGCGCGAGCTTTTTCTTGCGATGCAGG
>DASRIK010000039.1:0-16383 GCA_035650035.1 Burkholderiales bacterium
CCGGCCGACGATCGTCAGCTTTCTGCCGATGGCTTTCACCGGTGGGTGAAAGAATCAAGTCAGCGGGTTCCGTGCGAACTACGATGAATTCAGGAAGTTGAACGTCGAGATACTCCAGATCAGCGCCGACACGATTCCAAGCCTGAAAGTGTGGGCCGAACAGCTCGGCGGAATTCCATTCCCGCTCCTTTCCGATTACTGGCCTCATGGCGCCATCGGCAAGGCATACGGGATTTTCAGCGACGAGCGCGGCCTGGACATGCGCTCGGCTTTTGTGGTCGACAAGGAGGGTGTGATCCGCTGGTCGAAGTCCTACCAGCCGGGCACGATCCCCGAAAGTAAGGAACTGCTGGAGGAAATCCAGAAGCTTTAAAACAGCTCAACACGAAGGGCGCAAAGGGCGCACGAAGGACTCGACTTCAATGTTCGTATTCCTTTGTAACCGTTCTTTTCCCTTCGTGACCTTTGTGTTGCGCTGTTTCAGCTACTTGTACATCCTCAACCCGCCTTTGTAGGGGTTGTACTGGCCCACCTCGTTGCCGTGCTGCGCGTCGCGCAGGATCACCGTGTCGTTGACGCTGCTGCCGTCGAACGCGTACGCGTAGATCACATCCACGTATTTGCGCCGCATCTCGTCGTCCATCAGATAGAAGGCCGGGCGTAGCGTCACCCGGATGGAACCGCCGCGTTCCGGGTCGATGCGGCGCACCAGGCCTTTCGCGACGAGCTCGTCGATCGTCGCTTTGCGCTCGTTCTGTGCGCGCGGCGACTTGTCGATCGCGAGCGCCTCTGCCGCGGGCGGCTTCACGCGTGGCGCGGGTGTCGCCGCGATCCAGACGGCGGCGCCAATTACCGCAACGACCACGGCAATGCCGGCCGCACGGACAAAAAACTGCGGATGAGTCCTGACCATTCGCCAACCTTAGCACGCGATGTGAGCGAGCCGGCATCCCAATTGCAATGCTGGGTTGCCTCAACTACTTCTGGGAGTAACCCATGGATGTCGTACTGATGATCGTTTTTGGTCTTATTGCGGGCGCCATAGCGAAGATGCTCATGCCCGGACGCGATCCTGGCGGTATCATCGTGACGATCCTGCTCGGCGTAGCCGGCTCGCTGCTTGGCGGGTTTCTGTTCAACTCGTTGGGTTTCGGCGGCGGCGAGCGTTACGCGGGCCTGATCGGCTCCGTGATCGGCGCTTTGATCCTGCTTGCCCTTTACCGCATGTTCGTCGGACGTAATCGCAAGCTCACCTGATAGTCCCGTCGGCGGCTGCCCCGGCTCGTCAGCTTGTCGAGCCGGGCACCGCCGGTCTTTTCCCCTTTTCAATCCTTCGCCCTGCTCTACGTAAGCAGGGTTCGATGCCGTTCGACTGAGGCGGGCTTTCGAAGACGCCCGTCACCCGCCGTGCGCACGGACGGAGCCGCTATACTTCGGTGGAAATACAGAACCGCCACTAGAGGAGGAGCCTCTGCTCACGTCGACCCACTGGGGCGTGTACGACATCGCCGTCGAAGGCGGCGAGATCGTGCGCGTCGCTCCATTCAAGCACGACCCCGATCCGTCCCCAATCGGTCAATCGCTTATCGGCAGTGTCACCGGCCCGGTGCGCGTGCGCCGTCCTGCTGTTCGCAAGAGCTATCTCGAGCGCGGCCCCCGCGCAGAATCGATGCTGAGAGGCGCCGAGCCGTTCGTCGAAGTGAGCTGGGACGAGGCGCTCACCCTCGTTGCAGACGAGCTCAAACGGGTGAAATCGAGCTTCGGCAACGAAGCCATTTTCGCGGGATCGTACGGCTGGTCCAGCGCCGGACGTTTCCATCACGCGCAAAGCCAGGTGCACCGATTCATGAATTGCCTCGGCGGCTATGTCGCGCACGTGGGCACGTACAGCCTCGGCGCCGCGCGCACGTTGCTCCCGCGCATCGTGATGGACATGGACGCTCTGCGTTCCCAGCACACGGCCTGGTTACAGCTCGAGCGTCACTGCGAGCTGCTCGTCGCGTTCGGAGGTATTCCGACCAAGAACACTCAGGTAAACAGCGGCGGTGTGAGCCAGCACGAAGTGCGCCCGGCATTGGAACGGCTCGCGCGTGCCGGCGTAAAGCTCGTGAACGTATCGCCGCTGCGGGACGACCTCGTTACACCCGGTACCGAGTGGCTGTCCATCCGCCCCAACACCGACGCGGCGTTGATGCTCGGCATCGCGCACACGCTGATCGCGGAGGACCTGTATGACCGGGCATTCCTGGACAAGTACTCCGTCGGCTTCGAAGAGTTCCGATGCTATGTGATGGGTGAAGCCCACGGCCTCGCCAAAAGCGCGCAGTGGGCCGCACCGATTTGTGACGTGCCTGCCGAAGCGATTGTGGCGCTCGCGCGCCGCATGGCCTCCAGTCGCACGATGGTGAGTGTCGCCTGGGGTCTTCAGCGCGCGGATCATGGCGAGCAACCATACTGGCTCGGCATTACACTCGCCTGTCTGCTCGGCCAGATCGGCACACCGGGCGGCGGTTTCGCGCTGGGCTACGGGCCAGTGAGCATCGAAGGCGCCAATGCGCACGCTTTTTCGGGGCCCGTTCTCCCGCAAGGCCGGAATCCCGTCGCAACGGCGATTCCCGTCGCGCGCATCACGGAGATGCTGGAGAACCCCGGCGGCCACTATGCGTTCGACGGGAAGGTCTGCACCTACCCCGATATTCGTCTGATCTACTGGGCAGGCGGCAATCCGTTCCACCATCACCAGGATCTGAACCGACTGCTTCGCGCATGGCGTTCCAAGCCTGAAACGATCGTTGTCAACGAGCAATACTGGAATGCCAACGCGAAACTGTCCGACATCGTGCTACCGGCTACGACGATGCTCGAGCGCGACGATATCGGCTCCACGTCCCGCGACCGTTTCATGATCGCGATGAAGCGTGCACTCGATCCGGTCGGCAATGCGCGCGACGATTACGAAATTTTCAGCGCGCTCTCGGAACGCCTCGGCACGAAGCAGGCGTTCACCGAAGGCCGATCGAGCGCGGCCTGGCTGCGTCATCTTTACGACGTCGCGAGAGAGCGGGCGCGCGACTTCGATCTGCGCTTACCGCCGTTCGAAGCGTTCTGGGCCGAAGATTACGTCGAGCTGCCGCCGCCAGACGAGCCGCCAGTGATGCTGAAGAGCTTCCGCGAGAACCCGGACAAGAACAGGCTGCCCACGCCGTCGGGCAAAATAGAAATCTATTCCAAGGCGATCGCGTCGTTTCGCTACGACGATTGTCCCGGACACCCGGCGTGGTTCGAGCCTGCCGAATGGCTCGGCGCGCCGCTCGCGCAGCGCTACCCCTTGCATCTCGTGTCGCACCAGCCTGCGACGCGGCTGCACAGCCAGTACGATCACGGCAGTGTCAGCCGCAATGCAAAGATTGCCGGCCGTGAAGCGCTCACGATGCATCCGGACGACGCAGCGGCACGTGGCATAAAAGCGGGCGACGTCGTGCGCGTGTTCAACGATCGGGGCGCATGCCTCGCGGGCGTGCGCATCGATGACGGCGTGCGCGCCGGCGTGGTTGTGCTGCCGACCGGCGCCTGGTACGACCCGCTCGTGCCGGGTGAGGACGGCACGCTCGAGAAGCATGGCAATCCAAACGTGCTGACGCTCGACAAAGGCACATCGAAGCTCACGCAAGGGTGCAGCGCGCACACGGCACTCGTGGAAGTCGAGCTGTACGAAGACCCGCCGCCGCCGATTACTGCTTACGACCCACCGCGATTCGTCAGCCGCGACTAGAGCCGCGACTCTCTAGCCGGCGGCCACCACGGCCGCCGGCTGCTGGGGCCTCGGCACGGTCGCGAAGTGGCTCAGCATGAGCCAGGACGGAAACGCTTTTGTCAGTGCGCGAGGTCCGTTCAGCTTGATCGTGCCCGCACGCAGCGCAGTTTCGAACGGAATGTCGCCCAGCCACACCGCCGCCATCGCGGCGAGGTCCGCATCGACCTCTATGTCGACCTCGAAGCCGGGATCGTCGAGGCATACATCGACTTGCGTGCGCTCGAGCAGCAGCCAGAAGACACGCGCCCCTTTGTGCGTCGTGGGCACGCTCGTAAACCGGAAGCAGACCAGCACGCGGCGATCGGGCAAAAGCTCGCGCGCGATGCGGCGGCGGACGTTCCACATCAGGAACCCGGCGTCGAGATTCTTGCGCTGAATTCGGATGGTCCACCGCTGGCCCCACGTACCCAGCGCTTCGATCGCGGGGCGAAACTCCCGGCCCGCTTCGGTCAGCGCGTATCGATGGCCCCGCTGGCCCGTCAGCGGTTCCTTCGCAATGACTCCTGCCGCTTCGAGCTCCTTCAGCCGGCGGGCAAGCAGCGCGCGAGAGATCAGTGGAATGCCGCGGTGGATCTGGTTGAACTGTTCGGAACCCGCCAAAAGCTCCCGCAGAATGATGGGCGTCCAGCGTTCAGCGAATACCTCGCTCGCGACCGCCACGGGACAGAACTGACCGTATCCGGTTTTCATGCGAAAGAGCCTAGCGTTGGTGCCGCCACCGCACAAGTTCACTTTCTGAACTAGCAGCCCCGATTGCTGTTTGGCATCGTCGGTGCACATGGGCCGCGGGCGCGCAATTCCACCCCGGCACGCGAGGTTCAATGTAAGTCGACGATTTCCGGAGGGCATATGAAAGCAGGAGCCATGATCTTTGCAGCAGCGGCGACGGCGCTTTGCAGCATACCGCTCGCGTATCCTCACGAAGGCTCGGCGAGCCCGTCTGTCCGCAAACCACCCGAGCAGCTCGGAAGAGTCCATTTTCAGACATCATGCGCGCCGGCTATCGAGAAGCGCTTCGAGCGGGCTATGGCGCTCTTGCACTCGTTCTGGGCAAACGACGCGATCAAGGAATTCAACGCGGTGCTGCAGGAAGATCCGAGCTGCGCGATTGCGTACTGGGGCATCGCGGTCGCGTTACAGCAGAATCCGCTCACCGCACAAGCACCGTCCGCGCAGGCGACCCAGACTGCGCTTGGCGGGGTGGAAAAAGCGCGGGCGATCGGTGCAAAGACGCAACGCGAGCGGGACTATCTCGCTGCGATCGAGCTCATCTACAAGGACGCGGATAAAACCGATCTGCGCAGCCGCCGCCTCGCGTACGAGAAAGCGATGGAAGCGCTCGCGCAGCGGTATCCCGATGATCCTGAAGCCGCCACGTTTTACGCGCTTGCGCTGCAGATGACAGTGCTCCTTACCGACGGGACCTACGCGAATCAGTTGAAGTCCGCGGCCATCCTCGAGCGGCTTGCGAAAGACCAGCCGGAGCATCCCGGCATTGTTCACTACCTCGTGCATGCGTACGACTATCCAGCGATTGCGGACCGCGGCCTTCCCGCCGCCCGACTTTACGCCCGCATCGCCCCGAACCATCCGCATGCGCTGCACATGCCGACGCACATCTATACGCGACTCGGCATGTGGCAGGACTCGATCGAGATGAACAACCGCTCGGCCGCTGCCGCGAAAGCAGAAGGGATTGGATTCGAGCAGGCGCACGCGATGGATTATCTGGTGTACGCATATCTCCAGCTCGGACAGGACGCGCAGGCGAAGCGCGTGATCGCCGAAAGCGAGTCGATCGTCGGCATCAATCCAGCCGTCTTCGTCGGCCTTTACGGCACCGCGGCAATGCAAGCGCGCTACGTCCTCGAACGGCGCGCGTGGAAAGAAGCGACCGCGCTCAAGCCCCAGGCTACGAAGTTTCTCTTCCCCGACGCGATCACCCATTTCGCACGAGGCCTGGGCTTCGCCCGCACCGGCGATGTTGCGTCGGCCACCTCGGAAGCGGCCGCGCTTCAAAAGCTCCGCGACCAACTGGCAGCGCAGGGGAATACGTACTGGTCTAATCAGACCGAGGTGCAGCAGCTCGCGGTCGCCGCTTGGACGGCCTTCGCGCAGGGGAATCGCGACGCCGCGTTGAAGTACATGCGCGCATCCGCCGACCTCGAGGACTCCATGGAGAAGCACATCGTGACACCGAGCCCGGTGGTACCGGCACGAGAGCTCCTGGGCGAAATGCTGCTGGAGCTCGGACAGCCGGCCGACGCACTGAAGGCATTCGAGTCGTCCGCCGAGCGCGAGCCCAATCGCCTGCGCGGTCTCTTCGGTTCAGCTCGGGCAGCTGCGCTGTCGGGCGACCGCGCGAAAGCCAAGATGTATTACGCGAAGCTCATCGCGCTGACCGAGAAAAGCGACAGCTCGAGGCCCGAGCTGCAGCAGGCCAAGGCGTATCTCGCCCAGCGGTAGAGCGTCGAAAATGCAGTGGGGATAAAGGTGGCCTGGAGTGCAGGACGCGACGAGTGGTTCCGACATCGACCGAGTTTTCAGCGGATCCATTTCGTCGCTTTACGAGGCATATCTCGTTCCGCTGATCTTCGAGCCGTATGCGCTTGACCTTGCGAATCGACTGGCGTCGAGGTGCGTTACACGCGTGCTCGAAATCGCCGCGGGTACGGGTGTAGTCACCCGAGCGCTCGCATCGGTGCTGCCGGAGCACGTTTCGATCGTTGCGACGGACCTGAACGACGCCATGCTGGACGAGGCTTCCGCCCGCGGTACCGCACGTCCGGTGGAATGGCGCCAGGCCGACGCGATGCAACTGCCTTTCATGGACGGCATGTTCGACGCTGTCGTGTGCCAGTTCGGTGTCATGTTCTTCCCTGACAAAGCGCGCGCCTTCTCGGAAGCCCGACGCGTGCTCCGGCCGGGCGGCGTTTTCATATTCAATGTCTGGGATCGTATCGAGCAAAACGAGTTTGCGGACACCATAACCGCCGCGCTCGAAAAGGCATTCCCGAGCGATCCGCCGCGGTTTTTGGCGCGCACACCTCACGGCTATTACGAGCGGGAAGGGATCGCGCGCGATCTCGTGAACGCCGGATTCCCCGCGTCACCGCGTATCGATACCGTGCAGGCACGCAGTCGCGCAATCTCTTCGCGCATTCCGGCGATCGCGTACTGCCAGGGAACGCCGTTGCGCAACGAGGTCGAGGCGCGCGAGGGTTTACGGCTCGACGAAGCGACCGGGATCGCTGCAGAAGCGATCGCACAGCGCTTCGGGACAGGACCGATCGAAGGCAAGATCCAGGCACATATCGTTACGGTCGAAAACTGATCGGTGCTTCCGGCTGATTACAGCGTCGGGTTGCTGACCTCTCCCCCGAGCGCGACAAGTCCCCACGCCGATGCCCAGGTATCGAAGTTGAGCATGATGTGACCGGACAATGCGTGGGCATCGCGAAAGATGCGCTCCAGCGGATATTTCTCGTAGATGCCGTTCGCGCCTGCGAGGGTATGCAGCGAGTCCACTGCTTCCGTGCAAAGCTGATTTGCAAATGCAAGGTTCCGTTTGAAGCGCAGCTTTGTCTGCTGGTCCGGCATCATGTTTTTCCGCGCGATCTCCTGCGCTTCCACACAATCGTTTCGCAGCAGCGCAAGCGCAGTGTCGATCCTGGCGCCAGCCGCGCTCACACGGAGCTGCACGAGCTGGAAATCGCGCATCCTCGCGCCGGTATAGCTCGTACTGCGCTCTTTCACGAGCGCGATCGTATGCTCGAGCGCCGCATGGGCATTGCCGGCCGCGGTGCCGCCGATGCCGTGCGCGCCCATCGCGGACAAGGGGATACGATAAAGCGGGTTCGGGTTCGCACGCGCGCCTGGAAAATCGTCGCCGCCGCGAATGTCGTACGTGCAGAGCGCCTTGTACTCGGGCACGAAAACGTCTTTTGCGACGACGGTCATGCTGGCGGTCGCGCGCATGCCGAGGACCTGCCAATCGTCGAGGATCTCGTACTGCGACTTGTGCAGCAGGCACATGCGATGATCGATGACCTTGTCGCCGTCGCGCACGGTCACCGCGAGCAGGTTCCAGTCCGCGACATCGACCGAGCTCGAGAAACTCCAGCGCCCGCCGATGACAAAACCGCCGTCGACCTCGCGGCCATGGCCCTGCGGGTAGGCGATAGCGGCCGCAATGAGCGCATCAGGATTCGCACTCCACACCTCCTCCTGCGCGCGCTCGTCGAACATCGCGACCATCCAGTGATGCATCAGCAGGTTCGCGACATTCCAGCTGGTCGAAGCGCAGCCGCGCGCAAGCTCATACGAGAAATCGACGTACGCAACGAAGTCGAGCTCCATGCCGCCCCAGCGCGTTGGCTGCAGGATGCGCAGCACTCCGGTCTCGTGCAGGTCCCGCAGCGTGTCGGCTGACATCGTGCGCTCGGCTTCGCTGCGGGCGGCGCGGTCGCGCAGCACGGGCACGAGCTTGCGGGCCCGTGCGAGGGCTTCGTCGTACGTGATGGCGGCAAAGCTCCGTGTGGCAGAAGGCGGGGCAGTCATGAACCTTCATGTTAAGGTTGAAAGACGCAGCCGCACCAGTCGTCCAAATCGCCATGAACGACATCGAAGAGCCGGGTTCAGCCGCGAGAGCGCTCGCCGCGGTGCCTTTTCTCGCGGCATTGACGCCTGTGGATCTCGCGAAGCTTGCCGGCGTGCTGGAGGATCGCTGGATCGACGCGGGAACCATCGTGTTCGAATCGGGCGGCGCCGGGGACGCGCTTTACATTTTGCGCGAAGGCACCGCCGAGCGACGGGTGGCCGGCTCCGCCATCGGCCTGATTCATCCCCTTGCAGTGTTCGGCGAGCTTGCCTTACTAACGGATGAGCCGCGTTCGGCAAGCATCGTCGCGGGGACGCCGCTCCGTGTCTGGGTGCTGCCACGGAATCGGTTCGACGCGCTCCTGCGGGGCGAGCCGGAGCTCATGCTGCACCTCAGTGCCGCCATCGGACTCGAGCTCGCCAGCACGCGGCGCGCGCTCGGCGCGCTGCAGCGCGAGCTGGAGCAGTGGATCACGGAGCGGCTAACGGCGCTTACGCCGGCCGAGCGCGACCTCGTCGAGACCGCCGCCCTTTTCGAATGCCCGCCCGTCGCGGTTCTCGGCCGACTGCTCGGGGCACCTTCGCCGGAGGTGCCGCAGCGGCTCCGCGAGCTCGACCGCGTGACGCCGCTCCTGCACCCCTGCGATTCGAGCCATGCCGTGCCCACGGCCATCCGGCACGCGCTGCTTCGCCGACTCGACGCGGAACACCGCAGAAAAGCGGTGGCGAACCGTGTGCGCCAGATCGCAGAGGCGCTGGAGCGTGAGGGCGAGAAACATGACGCGGCCGCCGCATACCGCGCAGCGGGTGCAGTAGCCGATGCGCGACGCGTACTGCCAGAAATTTCAGAACGTATTTACGAAAGGCGCGCTGACGACCCCGAAGGTGCGTCTTCGCCTGAGGCCGGGATCGTTGCGGAGAGCGCCGGGTCTACTTCCCCGCAGCGTAAAACGAACTGGAAGAACGTCATCGCGATTGCAGTTGCGCTTACGCCCTTCCTGTTCTGGACCGCCGAACCACCGGCAGGACTCTCACAGCCGGCATGGCAGGCGCTGCTCAGCATTGTTTCCGCGGCGGTGCTTTTCGCATCGGAAGCATTGCCCGAAGCGGTCGTCGCCCTCGCTCTGCTGGCGGTGTGGGTGGTCACCGGGATCGCTGCACCTCGCGTTGCGCTCGATGGTTTTGCGACGCAGGCCTGGGTGCTGGTGCTCGCGGTGCTTGCTGTCGGCGTCGCGGTCGGCAATACCGGTCTGCTTTATCGCGTCGGGCTGGTTGCACTCGGACGTAAACCCGCGAGCTGGTTTTCGCGATGCATGACACTCGCACTCGTGGGCGTGGCCGTCACGCCCACGCTGCCGAACGCGACGAGCCGTATGGCGCTCGCCGCACCCATGGTGCGTGAGGTTGCGGAAGCGCTCGGTTACGATCCACGCAGCCGCGGGGCAACGGGGCTCGCGCTCGCCGCACTGATCGGCTTCGGGCAGATGGCAGGGCTTTTTCTCACGGGATCGTCCGTCGGCCTGCTCGTCTACGGCTTGTTGCCGGCGGAGATACGCGGAGACTTCCGCTTCGTCGGCTGGTTCGTCGCGGCGTTGCCGCTTCACCTCGTCCTTTTCACTGCTTCGCTTTTTGCGCTTGCTGTCCTCTACCGTCCGGCCGCAGGTGCGGCAAGCGCCGGCGACCGCCTCGCGCTCCAGCGTGCGATTCTCGGACCGATGCGCCGCGAGGAGAAGATCTGTCTTGCCGTGCTGCTCGCGATGATTGCCGGGTTTGTGAGCGAGCCCCTGCACGGCGTGAACGGCGCATGGATCGGCGTCGCGGCGCTCGTTGCGCTCGCTGGGACGGGCGCGCTGGACACCACCATGCTGCGGACCGGCGTGAACTGGCCTTTTCTCGTATTCTTCGGTGTGATTACAAGCCTCGCCACAGTGTTCGACACACTCGATATCGACGTGTGGCTCGCAGCACGACTGACCGAGCCGATCCGGGAATTTGCTGCGAGCGGTCTCGTTTTCTGTCTCGCGCTTGCGGTCGCCGGCTTCGCACTGGCTTTCCTCGTGCGCTGGCAGGCTGCCGCGCCACTGTTGACATTGGTCGCGCTGCCCGCAGCAGGCGCCGCCGGCGTCAACCCGTTTCTTGTCGCGCTGATATCGCTCGTGTCCACCCAGGTCTGGTTTCTTCCGTACCAGAGCACCGTCTATCTTGCGCTCTATCACGGGTCGAGTGAGCTTTATACGCATCGGGACGCGCGGCCGCTTGCGTGGTTATCGGGCGCGCTCGTTCTGCTTTCGATTGCCGCCGCGTATCCCGTCTGGCGTGCGATGCAGCTGATCGGCTAGCGTCGATTCCCGCAGCCCGGCAATAGCGGTTAATATCACCGCAACGAGGGGCCTTTTCATGTCTGCCAACGATCATCTGCTGAAATTGTCCGCCGTCGAGCTTCGACGCCGCATCGGGACAAAAGAGGTCTCTCCGATCGAGCTGCTGGACGCGTGCATCGAGCGCATCCAGCGCTTGAACCCTGCGGTGAATGCAGTCACCGCCGTGTGTTACGAGCGCGCGCGAGAGGAAGCAAAAGCCGCTGAGCAAGCCGTGCTGCGCGGCGATTTGCTGGGTTTTCTGCACGGGCTGCCCACTGGTATCAAGGACCTCGACGAAACGGGCGGCCTCCTCACCACGTACGGCTCACCGCTCTATCGGGATTTCATACCGGACCGGGACAACGCGATGGTGGCCCGAGTACGCGCGGCGGGCGCAATCGTCGTGGGCAAAACGAACGTACCCGAATTCGGCGCCGGTGCGAACTCGCGCAACTTTGTCTGGGGCGCGACTGGCAATCCGTTCGATCCGATGCTGAATGCGGGCGGGTCTTCGGGAGGCTCGGCGGTCGCGCTCGCTACCGATATGTTGCCGGTGTGCACCGGCTCGGACACGGGCGGGTCGCTCCGCATTCCGGCTGCCAAGTGCGGCGTCGTGGGCTTTCGGCCGTCGCCAGGACTCGTGCCGGTCGAGCGGCGCTCGCTTGGCTGGACGCCCATTTCGGTAGTGGGACCGATGGGGCGAACCGTCGCGGACACGTGTCTCCTCATGGCCGCACAAGCCGCATTGGATGACTGCGATCCTTTGTCATACCCCGTCGATAGTCGCGAATTCGCAGTGCCCGAGCCGCGCGATCTCGGGTCACTGCGCGTCGCGTACACGGAAGATTTCGGCGTGTCGCCGGTCGATGCGTCGATCCGTCGCGTGTTCCGCGAAAAAATCGCAGCGATGCGCCACCTGTTCAGAACATGCGAAGAAGGCGAGTTCGACTTCAGCGGCGCGGACGACTGCTTCGACGTGATCCGCGCGCAGAACTATGCGGCGCGTTATCGCGATGCTTACGAGAAGGACCCGAACTCGCTGGGCCCGAACGTGCGCGCGAATTACGAAATCGCCGCGCGCTTGTCTCTGGCGGACATGGCGGGCGCGCACACCGAGCAGACCCGCATCTTCAGACGTTTTCAGCAGACATTCCGCAGCTACGATCTCGTGCTCTCGCCGACGACGCCGGTGTCACCGTTTCCGTGGTCGCAGCTCTACCTTGGCGAGATGGACGGGAAGCCGCTTCGCAACTACTACCACTGGCTTTCGCTCACATACGTGATCACGCTCGCGACGAATCCCGCGATTTCGATTCCATGCGGCGTCGATTACAAAGGCATGCCGTTCGGCCTGCAGGTGGTTGGCCCGTTCCGTGCGGATCGTGGAGTACTCGGCGCCGCGCATGCGATGGAGCAGGCATTCGAGGCCATTCCGGAGCTGCGGCGGCCGCTACCGGATCTCGCGAAGCTTACGCGCGCGACACCGGAGCTGAGGTCCATCGTTACTCATCCGCCGAAAGCGGGAACGGCGATGGCGGCGAGTCCGGCCGCGCGATAGCCGCGCTAGCTGCGCGTGTTCGCAAGTCTTCCGTACGCCGAGCGACCGTCGCTCAGCGCGATGCGGTCTACCAGGCCTTCGTCGGCGAGCCTTTCGAGCACACGCTGAACGTCGTCAGGATCGTGATCGCCGCAAGTAAGCCACTGCGACGCGATGCCGTCGATGCAATCGATGGCGTGCGGATGCGCTTCGAGATAAGCGAGTATTTCGGACGCGAGACCGGGCGCTTTCATTTGGGTGAGGGAAACTGCGTGCAACCATGTCACGCGACGCAAGCATACCGGACTTTCGTCACGAATTATGTCGGGAGCATCCTGACAGCTTCGCCGATGGCAACCCGCGTGCCGCTACTAGGTTTGCCGGCTTCGCATCAGCGTCGCAGGGTCACGATCACGAGACCCACCAAGAGCAGCGTCATGCCTGCGATCTCGCCTCGAGTAAGGCGCTCGCGAAAAAGCCGCTGTGAAATCGCATAACTGAAGAGAATCTCCACCAGGCCGAGGGTTCGCACGTGCGCCGCAGGCTCGATCGCCATCGCGGTAAACCAGCATCCTGAAGCAGTCGCACCCATCAGCCCCGCGAAAAGCGACTTGCGCCATTCTCGCGCGACCCGCACCACCACTGCGGTGTTCCGCGCGAGCAGCCACCCGCCGAGCAGCACCGTCTGGAGCATCTGTGCCGCAGCGAGGGTACATGCAGCGGCCATCAGGTAAGGCGTGTGTTCCAGCGCCAGCGCTGCACCTCGATAACCTACCGCGGCGATGCCGAACAATGCGCCGCAAAGCAGTCCCATCAGAGCCGGGCGTGCGGTCCATCCGGAAATCAGCGTACGCAGCGGCCGCTGGCGATCGATGGGTGCCAGCAACAAGACGCCCACAGTGCTTGACACGACCGCTGCCAGCACCCCCGGCGTGAGGGGGTCGCCAAGGAAAACCAGCGCGAAGAGCGCCACCTGAATGATCTCGGTTTTCGCATACGCGGTGCCCAGCGCGAAATTGCGTTCCGCCATTACGCGCAGCAGCAGCGCGGTCGCCCCGATCTGCGTGACCGAGCTCACGACGATCCACCACACGAACGCTGCGTTCGGATTCGGCACGGAAAAGCCCCCGGCGAAAGCGACGAGCCAGAGCCAGAGCAACGCGAACGGCAGACCGTAGAGAAATCGCACGAGCGTCGCGCCGAGCGTGCCAAGAATCGGCGTGAGATGCCTTTGCGCCGCATTGCGCGCCGTTTGCGCGGCTGCGGCACCGATCGTGATGGGGATCCACAGCCACTCCGGAGCGATCAATTCATTTCCTCTTCTTAAGAACTCTGCACATTGAACTTCGGGGATGATGCTGTTAGTTTCAGGGGCGGTGCCCAGAAAAACAACTGATGCGCGCCACGCCCCGACCTTCGACGTTCGCACCTTTCAGCATTCGCGCTTTCCGGTTCCAGTGGCCTGCGGACCTCGCGACCTCCTGGGCGTTCGAAATGGAAACGCTGATTCTCGGCTGGTACGTGCTGGTCGAGACGCAATCGGTACTGCTGCTGACGTTTTTCGTGTCGCTGCAGCACCTTGGCACGTTGATCTCTCCGATGTTCGGCGTCATGGGCGACCGGCTGGGCCATCGCAACGTGCTCTGTGTGATGCGCGGCTTCTACGCGCTGCTCGCAACGACGCTGATGACGTTCACGTTTCTGGGGGTCCTCACGCCCGTGCACGTCTTCATTCTCGCCGGATTACTGGGGCTGGTTCGTCCCTCCGACATCGGCATGCGGGCCGCTCTCGTCGGCGACACGATGCCGGCGCCGCTGCTCGTCGGCGCGATGGGCGTTCAGCGCACGACCGTGGACTCCGCGAAGATCATTGGCGCGCTCACTGGCGCAGGTCTGGTGACGGCTCTTGGAATGGGTCCGGCATACCTGGTCGTCGCCAGCTTTTATCTAACGAGCGTGTTTCTGACGTTGAAAGCAGGCGCAGTCAGGCATCGTGACTCGGCGGCGGAAACAACCCCGCCGAAAGCGCGTGCTTCGCCCTGGCGTGATTTGAAAGCAGGACTCGCCTACGTGTGGAATACGCCACAGCTCCTCGCCCTCATGTTGCTCGCGTTTCTCCTCAACCTGACGGCGTTTCCCGTGTTCAACGGCCTGCTGCCGTACGTCGCCAAGGACATCTACGTGACGGATCAGAGGGGACTGGGCTTCATGGTCGCGGGCGCGGCCGCGGGAGCGCTTATCGGGTCACTTTTCATGAGCCGGCATGGCCGGGTGTTTCAGCCCGGACGCGTGATGATCGTGGGCTCGTTCGCCTGGTTCGCGTTCCTGCTCGTGTTCGCGCACGTCTGGGACCATGTGACCGGCATCGTCATTCTGTTTCTGGCCGGTCTCGCCCAGAGCGTGAGTCAGGTACCGATGGCGGCGATGCTTCTGCGAACGTCAGACGAACAGTATCGCGGCCGCGTAATGGGTATACGCATGCTCGTGATTTACGGCAACATTCCGGGACTGCTCCTGGCCGGCCAGCTGATCCCGCGCATCGGCTATCCGCTGACTGCAAGCCTGTATTGCGTCGCCGGGATCGTATTCACGCTGCTGATAGCGCTCAGCTGGCGACGCGACGTGTGGCGTCGCGATGCGCCCGTGAACGCGAGGTGATCAGCCCAACCCGGCAGCGGCCCTGAGACTGCGGTTTCGCATCGCGCGCATCTCTTCGCGGGACAACACCGGCTCTTTCTTCTCGGGAACTTCCGGAGCAGCCGCTGGGAAGGGTGCAGGCGCCAGACCCGGACGCGGGTCGTACTTGGCAGCCTCGAGATCGAACCGCCGCACGATTCTCGCGTTCTTCGCGGCCGGCGGCTTGGCCGGATAGAGCACGTCCATGAAATTGTTGAATACGGGCGCAATGAAGGCCGGCGTATGCGACGGTTCGCTCGGCTCGGCGTGAGCTTCGGCTTCCGCCACCGGCTCCTGATCCGACTCGTCGAATTCGTCCTCCACGCTCTCGCCGTACGGTGCAACAAGCTCGTCGTCCGGCCCGTCATCCCCGGGCGTAACGTCCGGTGTGCCCCCGTCGGCCATAACTCGCTCGTCGTCTACAACTCTATCGTCGTCGCGCATGACTGCCTCCCACTGTTGTTGCTGCAGGGTATATCGGCATTCCGTGACAATTGCTTATCGACATCCCGTGCTCTGGTAGTGGCCAAGATAAGCCAGAGAGGAGAGGAAGGCGGGAGACTTATGTCACAGGGCGCGTGTGGCAGATGACCAGAACTGTGACAAAGGAGGATATTTGCCTGAAGAGGCTTGGGACTGCCGACCTTATGGACGAAGCGCCACCGTCCCGTTCACACCGAAATTCGTGAGTCCGAAGAGGTCCCTAGCGGGCCCTCGCGGCCGGCCATTCGTGACTCAAAAGGCTCGGGACAGCTCGTCGCCTTGCCGCGTGGCAGCGCGTCGGTAGCCTAACAGCGGTAGGCGGGGAGTCGGCATTCATGAGATCTCTTGTGTCGCCCCCCCAAGACACGCGGTCATTTCTCGATTCCGTGCTGCGAGTTACGCCCGCAAATAGGCGCTGCAGTCGGTTCTGGCAGCGACACTGCGTCGCCGACGCACGACACTGTTGGATTGTGCAGCCAACGCGAGCGTACCCGAGGAGTAGTGCGTTCAGTCCGCAGACGCGTGGCGATAGCACTGATTATTCATCGATACTTCTGCCCGAGGCGAAGAAGCGTGTCGCACGCGCCGCGATTTCGTTGCATTGCGAAAAGAGGCACGGACCTTGCGAGCGGGCGCGCCGGCATGCACATTTTGCGCGAGTGCATTGCTCCGCTCGACAACGGATAACGACAGAGAAGGAGACGTAATTGTTCAACAAAGACGGATTGTTCGGCAAAAAGGACGAAGATCAGCGTACGGACACGCGCTCGGTGCAGGTGAACGTCACGCCGGAGTTACGCGGCACGCCGATGCGCAGCCAAGCCCCCGTGCCGCCGGAGACATCGCATACGGAGCGAAATCTCGGACTCACCAAAACGTCGACCCCGGCCGAGGAGTCGGCGGGTAGCAAGCTC
>DASRIK010000040.1:0-3632 GCA_035650035.1 Burkholderiales bacterium
CGGCGATGCGTGACACTCTGAAGCTCACGCGCAGCGGCAGGCCGGGTTTTACGACGCCCGTCGACGGGTCCGAGCGGATGTCGGAGCGATCGAGTGTTTCATCGATGAAGAAAGGGCCTTCGATCTGCTCCGGGCGCACGATGCACCCGGGCAGGGTCGGCGACGCCTGCGGCTGAGCGAGACCGCAGCGCGTGCCCAGCAATAGCAGACCACCTGCGCCGAAGCGCGCGAGTACTTGTCTGCGGCTGGCCAACTTAAGGCGCGGGTTGCTCGTCGGCTCCACCTCCACCCGGTGCGAGCAGCATCTCGTCCGCCGCGTCTTCCAGCTGCAGCGGATGAGTGTCTCCCAAGGAGCCCGCCTGGCGCGTGTAAACGTGAAAGGCTTCGCCACCGAATCCGGACGCTTCGGCGTTCGCCATGCAGCCCTGGAGCTCGGCAAAGCCCTGGTCGGATTCGGCGATGACGCTACCGTGGTCGTCCACGTGATACCACCGCCACTCCGTCCGCAGGCCCTGATAAAACCGCCACCGTGCCATTCCTTCCGCTCTCCTTGGATGATCTTGGGAACTAGTGCCTATTGTGAGCAAAAACGATGCCGATTCCATGAGTTACCGGCCGTTTGGCCGAACCAGTTCCGCAAAAACACTAGCCACGACGCACTTAGGCGCTCCGGCCGGTGGGGATTGAGTGCGCATGCTCGCCTGCCGTGTCTGCAATTTTTGCGCAACGTCGTTTCGTATACTCGCTCGGTCATGACTGCCGTACAACCCGAGGTAATCATTATCGGCGCGGGCGCCGCGGGCCTCTCGGCCGCGGATGAGCTGGCCCGCGCCGGCTGTTCGACTCTGCTGCTCGAAGCCCGCGACCGCATCGGTGGGCGCATCTGGTCGGTAAGCCAGCGCTCACTTCCAATTCCGGTCGAGCTGGGCGCAGAGTTCGTCCACGGCGACGCCGAGGCCACGTTTTCACTGATACGAAAAGCCGGGACCGCTGCACTCGACGCAGGAGGTGACCACTGGACCTTGCGCAAGGGTGCGCTCGGGCCATCGGAAGACTTGTTCTCGAAGATCCAGCACGCGATGCGAGCAACGCCCACGCTGAAAAACCAGGACATGTCGTTCGATCAGTTCCTGGAGCGGGATCTGCGGAACCACCTGACGCCCGAGGCGTGCGCCTACGCGCGCATGCTGGCGCAGGGATTCGATGCAGCGGACACGCGCCGCGCGAGCGCGCGGGCGATCGCGGAGGAATGGACGGGCGGCGGTTCCGTGAACTCACCGCAGTACCGGCCGCTGGGCGGATACGGTCCACTCCTTACGCGGCTCGCGAGCGAGCTGCGGGGATCGTCTGTCGAGATGCAGCTCAATACCGTTGTTCGCACGGTGCGCTGGTCACGCCGCGCCGTCGGTGTGGAAGGCAGCTTTCTCGGCAGGCCATACGAGACGCGCTCGAAACGGGCGATCGTCACGTTGCCGCTCGGGGTGTTGCAGGGGCGCGCGCGTGAGGCAGGCGTGGTGCGATTCACGCCGGCACTCGCGACCAAGCGCGAGGCGCTGAAGCATCTGGCACCCGGCCCTGTGCTCAAAGTGATTCTGCAATTCAGGACGGCATTCTGGGAAAAATTGAGCGGCGGACGCTACCGCGACGTCGCGTTCTTCCACCCGCGGGAGGCGGCGTTCCCGACGTTCTGGACTGCGCTGCCGATACGCACCCCGTTGCTCGTCGCGTGGACGGCGGGGCCGAACGCGGACCGGCTCGCCGGCCTCGATACAGCGCAGATCGTCGATCGTGCGCTTGCGAGCCTCGCCGAGCTTTTCGGTCACCGGCCGAGAATCGACGAGCTTCTCGAAGGCGCGTGGCTGCACGATTGGCAGAGTGACCCGTATGCCCGAGGCGCCTACAGCTACGTGAAAGTCGGCGGCGACAAAGCGCGTCAGCAGCTTGCCGAACCGTTGCGCGATACGCTGTTCTTCGCCGGGGAAGCCTCGGACACCGAAGGCGAGGCCGGCACGGTCGCCGGGGCGTTGCAGAGCGGGAGGCGAGCCGCGCGAGAGGTGCTCGCATCTCGCCGGAACCGGTGACCCTACTCGGGTTTCGCGCCGGTCGCCTTCACGACCTTACCCCACTTTTCGATCTCGACACGCAGCTGCTTCTCGAATGCTTCCGGCGTCGTGGGTATTGGCTCGAGTCCCTGCGCTGCGAGCTGCTCCTTCATCGGCATCGAGCGCAGTATTTCGGTCACGCGCGCGTTGAGCTTTGCCACGATCGCGCGCGGCGTGCCGGCCGGCGTCCAGAGCGCGTACCACCCGCTGCTCTCGTAACCGGGCACACCGGATTCGCTGACGGTCGGTGTATCCGGGAATAGAGGGAAGCGCTTCATCGTCGTCACCGCGAGGAGCCGCAGTCTTCCGGATTTCACGTGCGGCAATGCAGTCGACACGTTCGAGACTGCCATCTGGACCTGGCCGCCGACGAGCTCCCCGATCGCGGGCCCGAGTCCTTTGTACGGGACGTGCAGCATGTCGACGTTCGCCATCATGAGAAAAAGAACCGTGGCGAAATGACTGTTGCTTCCGACGCCGCCTGATCCGTACGAGATCTGCCCCGGCTTTACTTTCGCGAGCGCAATCAGGTCGCGGACGGATTTCACCGGAACAGAAGGATGGGCCACGATGATGTTCGGCTGCTCAGCGAGCGTGGTGATCGGCGCGAGATCCTTCAGCGTGTCGTATGGAAGCTTCGGATACAGCACGGCATTCACCGCGACACCCATGCTGCCGACGAGCAGCGTATGCCCGTCCGCACGTGCTTTAGCCACAATATCGGTGCCGATCGTTCCGCCCGCGCCTGCGCGGTTGTCCACGACGACATTCTGTTGGAGCGACTCACCGAGCCGCAACGACAGCATGCGCGCAACGATGTCCACCGCACCGCCCGGCGCGAAAGGCACGACGATCCGGATAGGACGCGACGGATATTGCTGGCCCTGAGCGTCCGTTGACGCGTATACGCCGACCATGATGACCGCCGCCGCGAGCGTGCGATGCATGACGGTGAAGCTCAGGTCGTGAGATACCGCGCCACTTCGTCTACGTAGCGCCGCGTGAGCTCGCGCATCTGATCGGGCGTGAGGTTGCTGATCGGGTGCGGCAGCTCGATGAACGGATGCCCTTCGAGCCCCCGCGTGCGGAACTGATGGATGGCTGCGTTCTTGAACACACCCGTCAGGACCATCGTCGCCGGGATCCCGCGTTTTTCGAATTCCACTGTGTCGTGCACACTGCACAACGTGCAGGACCCTCACCCGCCGACCGCGGCGATCGCGACCTGCACCTTCTTTGCCATGTCGTCCAGCACATCCGGCTTCGCCGGCTTGGAGAAGAACTCTTTTCGCCGCATCACCACTTCGGCGACACCGTAGCGCGTGCGCAGCTCCTCGCCGATCGTTTCGAGGATGATGTCCGCCTGCTCTTTCGTGTTATCCAGCAGCCCCACCACTGTGCCCGCGAGATCCATCGGGCGTGGCGCGCGCTGCAGCTTCACTTTCGAGCCGCCGCGGGTGGGATCGATGAAAGGCAGATCGTCAGGCATCACAGGTCTCCATAAGTGCCGTGAACCGCACGGCTCGATTC
>DASRIK010000041.1:0-19745 GCA_035650035.1 Burkholderiales bacterium
AGCCGGACGGCGCAACCACCGGTAACGCTGCGGGGCAAATCGGCGCCGCTGAAGCGAAGTAGTCCTACGAGACGAGCTTCAGGCCGAGGATTCCGGCGACGATCAGCCCGATCGAAAGCAGGCGCGCCGCCGTCGCCGGCTCGGCGAAAAGAATGATCCCGAGGACCGCCGTTCCTACCGCTCCGATACCCGTCCAGACCGCATAGCCTGTCCCGACGGGTATCGTTCTCAGCGCGAGTGCCAGAAACCACACGCTCGCGACCATCGCCACGATCGTAATCACGCTCGGTACGAGCCTGGTGAAGGCTGCCGTGTACTTGAGACCGATCGCCCATACGATCTCGAGCACACCGGCGATAAATAGGTAGAGCCAGGACATCGCCGGAAGCCTCAGCGCACGCGTGCGCTCACCGAATCACTGCGCAGTAACTTGGTCGGCTGCCGCCGGTTGCGCAACGTTCTCGCGGTACTTGTCGTAGAGCACGCCTTCGGCATGCAGCGTCTCGATGTCACGGTCGCGATAGCCGATCTCTTTGAGCACGTCGTCCGTGTGCTGTCCCAGCCAGGGCGCGGCCTCGCGGATCGAGAGCAGCTCCCCCGTCGATTTCACCGGTATACCCATCGCTTTCATGCGCCCGATCTTCGGGTGATCCATTTCCATTACCATGTTGCGTGCCTTGATGTGGGGATCCGCGAGTATCTGATCGTAGGTGTACACGGGACCGCCGGGCACGCCCGCGGCGTCCAGTTTCTCCACCCAATGCGCTGTCGGATGTTGCGTGAAGACCGCCTCGATTTCCCGCTCGAGCTCGTCGACGTTTTTCAGCCGCTGGGCAAGCGGATTGAAACGAGGATCGGTAAGCCACTCGGGCTTGCCGCAAACGCTCGTGCAGAACGCCGTCCACAGCTTGTTGTTGTTGCCGCCCACGGTGACATAGCCGTCTTTCGTCTTGTACGCCTGATACGGGGTGGAGCGGCGATGCCGCGTGCCCGTCGCGGTCGGTATTTCGCCGCCGCCGAAGTACGCGCCGAATTCCCAGAAGGTCCAGGCGAGCCCGGCTTCGAGAAGCGAAGTTTCGAGATACTGCCCCTTGCCGGTGCGCAACCGTCCGATATACGCGCCGAGGATGCCGGTGAGCGCAGTGACGCCGCTCGCGATATCGTTCATCGCGATACCGACTTTCGCAGGCCGGCCGCCAGGGTAACCGGTCATCATCATGATCCCCGACATGCCCTGGGCCACGATGTCGAATCCGCCTTTCCTGCCGTACGGCCCCGTCTGTCCGAAGCCGGACATGGATGCGTAGATCACGCCGGGGTTGATCCTCGAAATCTCGTCGTAGTCGATGCCGAGCTTTTTCACGACGCCGGGGCGGAAGTTCTCCGCGATGATGTCGGCCTTGGCGGCGAGCTTCATGAAGGCTTCCTTGCCGCGAGGATCCTTCATGTTGAGACCGATGCTTTTCTTGTTGCGGTTGAGCACCGCGAAGCAGTACGACTCGCCGTTCACTTTCGGATCGAAACGGCGCGACGCGTCGCCTTCCGGGAAATTCTCGACCTTGATCACTTCGGCGCCCATGTCGCCGAGCACCATCGTGCAATAGGGCCCGGCCATGACGCTCGTCAAATCGAGCACCCGGACGCCTTCGAGCGGAAGCGCCATGCAGATCTCCTGTGGAAACGGCCCCGAGGGGGCCCTTAGAATGGCTGTGCAGGGCGATTCTAGCCCGAAGCCAACGAGAGGAGGAACGTGATGAAGGTTGCATTCTTCACTTCTGCGCTTGCGATCGTGCTGAGTTGCGTCAGCGGCACGGTCATGGCCCAGAGCTATCCCGCGAAACCCGTGCGCGTCGTGATTCCGTGGCCTCCGGGCGGCTCGAACGACATCGTGGGACGGCTCGTCACGCAAAAGCTCAGCGAAACCACGGGCCAGCAGTTCGTGGTCGATAACCGGGGCGGCGCGGCCGGGACGATCGGGTCGGATCTCGTGGCGAAAAGTCCGCCGGACGGTTACACGATCATGGTCCATTCGGCGACGCACGTATCGAATCCGCACCTTTATGGGAAGCTGCCTTACGACACGCTCAAGGATTTCGTCGGCGTGGCGCCGCTGAGCGTGCAGATCGGCATGCTGATCGTTCACCCCTCGCTGCCGGTGAAGACAGTGAAAGAGCTGATCGCGCTGGCGAAGTCGAAGCCGGGCGAGATCACCTACAGCTCGTCGGGCAACGGCAGCTTCGTGCACCTCACGATGGCGATGTTCAACGCGATGACCGCCATCAAGATGACGCACGTGCCGTACAAAGGCGGCGGGCCGGCCGCCGTATCGATAGCATCGGGAGAGACGCAGGCGCAGATCGGCACGATCGGTGCCGTCACCCAGCAGATCAAGTCGGGGCGTGTGCGTCCGCTGGCGGTGACCTCCGATGCGCGCGTCGAGACCTTCCCTCAAGTGCCCACGCTCGCCGAAGCCGGCGTTCCGGGCTACGAATTTACCGCGTGGATCGGGACACTCGCGCCCGGCGCAACGCCGAAAGCGATCGTGGACAGACTGAACACCGAGATCAACAAAGTCCTTCGCATGCCCGACGTGACCGCGACCCTGAAGAGCCAGACGCTCGATCCCCTTATCATGTCGCCCGAACAGTTCCAGCGTCGCCTGAAGTCCGATTACGACAAGTACGAGAAAGTGATCAGGCTGACCGGCGCCAAGATCGACTGATGGACCTCGGCATCAGCGGAGAAACCGCGCTGGTCGTCGGCGCGAGCGAGGGCATCGGGTACGAATGCGCGAAGGCGCTGCTCGAGGAAGGCGCAGAAGTCTTCATCTGTTCGCGTAACGCCGCGAAGCTCGAGCGAGCCGCTCTGGAGCTCGAGCGCGCGACTGGTCGCAAGCCGCACTGGTTCGCCGCGGACGTGACGATCGCCTCGAACGTCGATGCGCTTCGGGAATGGCTCGCCGAAACGCAGCCGCATCTCGATATGCTGGTCACCGCGGTCGGCGGGAGCCGGCGCGCGTTGTTCGACGAGCTCGACGACTCGGCATGGCTGGAGAATTACGAGTTCAACGTGCTCGGAACCGTACGCGTCATTCGCGCGATGCTGCCGCTTCTCAAAAGCTCGCGCGCGGGCCGCGTCGTGGTTCTCGGAGCGGCGGGCGCGCGCATGCCTTATCCGAACCAGGTGGTGTCGAATGTCCACAAGGCAGGGCTCATCGCGCTCGTGAAGACGCTCGGAGCCGAGTTTCAGAAATACAACATTCGCGTGAACTCGGTATCACCAGGGCGGACGCTGACCGCGCTATGGACCAATCGCGCGAACGAGCTCGCGAAAGCGCGCGGGGCGAAACCGGAAGAGATCATTCACGAATTCAGCGAGGAAATCCCGATGGGGCGTTTCGGGCGGCCGGAAGAGATCGCTGCGATGGTCGTGTTCCTCGCTTCTCACAAGGCAAGCTACGTGAACTGCCAGTCGGTACTTGTGGATGGCGGGATCGCGAGAGGCTTGATCTGATCCTAAGAGTGCCTGTTAGGCACTCTAAATCCTGCCGCAGACGCGGCCACCGCCATTCCGGGTGTGCACAATCACGTACGCGCCGCTCGCGCGAGCGCCTGCTCGTGCGCGACCGAAGGCCGGATCAGCCTGCACATGCGCCGGCGCGTGTTGTGAAAGAGCGAGCGCATTTTCTCGGTCCATGGTGTCTTGCGCGCTTTCAGTCCCTCGGGACTTTCGAACGCGCCGGGGTCGGTCAACTCGTACGCGGTGAGATAGCGGGGATGCCCGGACACCGTGGTGTAGCGGCGCGCGCGCACAACGCCCGGCACCGTGACGAGCCGCGGCAGATGCTCCTCATCGTACCACGCGTTGTATTCGTCGACGATGTGATCGGGGATGTCGGTGTGCACGATGTATAACCACGGCGGATCGCGCTCGGGAACTTCGCCGACGTCGCGCATGAGCTTGAAGTTCATGCGCTCGCGACGATCCCCATACAGGCTGCGCATGCGCTGCGACCACGGTGTCGGCTGTGTAACGATGCGCTGAAAATCCGCAGCGCCTTCGATGGTTTCATCGATTGCCTCGTACCACGCCAGATACTTGAGGGGCGCATCGTCCACGCTGTAGCGCCGACCCGAGACGAAGCCCGGCAGGGCCAACACCTGATCCAGATGCTCCTTGTCGTACCAGTCGTTCAGCTCCGGCTCGTGCTCGGGCGGCACATGGAGCCAGACCGTGATCAGTCCCGCAGCGTGGGCCATCGGACTAGAACGGCGCGCTTCCTCGAACAGTGGTCCTGTACATCAGCCGCCGTAATGGGAGATCGTAGTCAAAAGTGGCTTTATGTTGCACGGCAGCGTTGTCCCACATGAGGAGGTCGCCGGGGCGCCAGCTGTGCGTATAGATGAACTCCGGCTGAACGATGTGTCGATAGAGCTGCGCAAGCAGCCGGTCGGATTCCTCTTTCGACACACCGGCGATGTGCGACGTGTGCGCCTCGTTCACGAACAATCCTTTGCGCTTCGTCACCGGATGTGTGCGCACGACCGGTGTTTCGACGTCGGGCACGGTGCTCAACTGCTCTTCGGTGAGCACGTGCTCCTGGATCACGCGCCCGCCGCGCGCCTCTTCCTCTTTCTGCGCTTCCATATTCTTTGCGCGGTAGTACCGATAGCTGTGAACGTTCGTCAGCCGCTCGAGCTGTCGTTTCATATCCTGTGGAAGCGCTTCGTACGCCGCAGTCGTGCTTGCAAAGCTGGTACACCCAAGCGCGCGGCCATCTTTCATCGGTACTTCAAGCGCATAGAGCGCCGAGAGCATGCTGGGCTCTTTTTTGTACGAAAGATCGCTGTGCCAGAAGCGGCCCGCGTCCTGCGAGCCGATCGCGTTGCCGTCCTCGTCCAGTACGTTGGAAATAATGAGAATCTCCGGATGACCGCCGAGCCGGCTTTCCTTGCGAACGTGCTGCTCCAGGGCGCCGAAGCGCCGCGTGAATGCGATCTGCTGTTGCGGTGTGAGCTTCTGATCGCGGAAGAAAACGACTTCGTTGTCGAAAAAAGCTTTCGCGACCTGCTCGAACGTGTCTGCGTCGAGCTCTCTGGAAAGATCGACGCCGGAAATCTCCGCGCCGAGATGTTTGCCGATTTTCTTGATGGTGATCATGTGAACTCGTGACGGTGGCTCGTGCGCCGCGTTGCGCGCGATACTAATCATCGCGTGATCACGGTGTCAACGCGTGTGAGACGCGGCTCCGATGGCGCTACAATTGCTCCGGAGGATTTCAAAGGGAGTGACAACAATGAAATTATACGGCTCGCCGACCTCGCCCTACGTTCGCAAGGCCCGCGTCGTGATACATGAAAAGAAAGTGCCTTGCGAGTGGGTGTCGGAAGATCCGTGGGTTCAGGATAGCCCCATACCGCGACGAAATCCGCTCGGCAAGGTGCCGGCGCTCGAAATCGAGCCCAACAACTATCTGTTCGAATCCATGCTGATCGTCCATTACCTGGATCACGTGGATGGTAAATCGCTCACGCCGAAAGATGCCGCCGGATACTGGCAGGCGCAGTGGTGGCAGGCACTCGCGCAGGGCATGATCGACGCGGCCGTTGCGCGCGTGCTGGAAAGCCGGCGGCCTGAAGACAGGCGAATGCCCGAAAAGATCGCGCGGGAGGAAGCTCGCATCCATCGCGCGATTGCGGCGGCCGAACAACGCTTCAACGGTGATCCCTATCTCGTCGCCAGGCGCTTATCGCTCGCCGATCTGATGATGGGAGTCGCCCTGCAATATATCGACTTCCGGTATGCCCATGACTGGCGCTCCGAGGCGCCCAAGCTTGCGCGGTGGCACGGCAACGTCACCGCAAGACGATCATTCGTCGAGACGCTGCCGCCCGGCTTCGAGCCGCCTGCAGCATAGCCGCAGTGTCATCGCAAAAAGACCCGTCCTCGCGCGCACGCGAGTCCTTCAGGAGGCGATCGTGACCCTCAACTACCTGCCCGACATCCTCGAGACGGCCGAGCCGCAGCGTCTCGCGACCGGCTTCAAATTTACCGAAGGTCCATTGTGGCACCCGGACGGCTACTGGTATTTCGTCGATCTCCGACCGAACCGGCTGCACCGCATACGCGCGGGTGAGAAGCCCGAGCTCGTGCGGGAAACCGAAGGCGGCAACGGCACGACATTCGACCTTCAGGGCAACCTCATACACTGTGAAGGTGAAGGCCGCAAAGTGACGCGCCTTTACTCCGACGGCCGTGTCGAGATCGTCGCCGATCGTTTCATGGGCGGGCGTTTCAGCCGGCCGAACGACGTCGTGTGCCGCTCGGACGGCACGCTTTTCTTCACCGATCCCGACAAGCGCGTGCCGTACAGGGAGCGCGAAATTCCGCCGCCGGAAGGCGTGGACAATCTATGGGACGGCGCGAGCGTCTATAGCGTCGCGCCGGACGGCGCCATCAGCCGCGTGGCGCATTGCGAATATCCGAACGGACTTGCCTTCTCTCCCGACGAGCGGACGCTCTACGTGGCGAACACGCGCTCGTCCAAATACATCCACGCGCTCGAGATCGACGCGGCGGGCAAGCTCGCGAGCCGGCGAATTTTTGCGGACATGAACGAAGGAAACGAGCCGGGCATACCCGACGGACTCAAAGTCGACAGCCTCGGGCGTGTGTTCTGCACGGGCCCGGGCGGAATCTGGGTGCTTACGCCATACGGCCAGAAGATCGGTACGATCCGCTTCCCGGAGCAGGCCGTGAACTTTGCATTCGGCGACGCCGACATGAAAACGCTGTTCTGCTGCGCCTATACATCCGTCTACACTTTGCGCGTCAAAGTGCCCGGGCAGCCGCATCCCTGGTACAAGGCACGCCAGCAAGGACGCTCGAGGTAACGCACGTTCGTCAGAAGTGGCGCGAGGCGGTCACCGGCTTCAGCGCGGGGTCAAGCTTGAGCTCGAGCACGGTGTTGCCGGATAGCGCACTCCCGTCACGCAGCACCGCATTCAGCTCATCCTCCGTCGCGGCAGCCGCATAGCGCCAGCCGTAGAGCTTCGCAAGCCCGGTGAAATCCAGCACCGGCGGCTCGATCGTAAAAGATTCGAGCGCCCCGCCGGCAAGGCGGCCGGCGGCCTCGTTGAGCGTCGCGTATCGCCGGTTCGCCAGCACGATGAGCAGAACGTTCGTATTGCAGTGGCCGCCCGTCCACAGTGCTTCCGATGCGTAGAGCGCCGAGCCATCTCCGATCGCGGCGACGACCTGACGATCGGGGCGTGCGATTGCACCGCCGATCGAGCCGGCCAGACCCCATCCAATACCGCCGCTGCCGTTGATGACATATTCGCCGGCCTGCAGGGTCATCCACTGGCGCACATCCGAAGTAGAAAGACCCGACTCGTCGAACCAGATCGCGTCTTTGAAGCGCTCGAGCAGCGCAGCGATCGCACGCGTCGGGTGCAGGGCGCCCGCTTTGGCCGCCGGGAGATCGATGTGAGCACGCGCCGAGGCAGCCGCCGACGCTGCGCCACGCGGTGAAAGCCGTTCGGCGATCGCGCTCAGCGCAGGTGAAAGACTTGCCATGCACGCGAGCTCGAATTCGCTCTCGCTTTGCACGGCGGAATCGTTGCCGATCCACGCTTTGCGCTGGTGCAGCGTGGCATCGCTGTAGAGCGTGGTACGAAAGCCTCGGCCGCCTACGAATAGCAGGGCGTCGCGTTCTTCCAGTCGCTCGCTGATTTGTTTCATGTTCGGCGGAAGATAACCGGCATACCACGACGAGCGCGCGGAAATGGGCAGCACGCCAGTGTAAGGCGCGGCATAGACCGGCGCGTGAAGCGCGTCGGCAAGTTTATCGAGCGCCCGCGCGGCATCGTTCCAGTGCACGTCTTCCGCGGCAATGATCGCGGGCTTCTTCGCGGCCGCAAGAAATCGCGCGAACTCCGCTGCCGTTTTTTCATCCAGCCCCGGCAGTGCAGGTGCATGCACCTCGACCGCTTCGGCATGTATGTCCTGCTCGAGGAGATCCGGCGGACAAATGAGCGCGACGGGCGAATACGGCGGCGTGAGCGCGCTACGGAGCGCGGAGCGCACATTCGCGGCGGCATCGTAGCGCGAGGTGAGGCTGTAGACTCTCTTGCACACGGAGCGCGCCATCTGCTCGACCGGTCCCCACAGAATGGGCTGCGTGTGCAGGAAGCGTCTGTCCTGACCGCCGACGATCACGAGAAGGGGCGTCCCGGCGATGCCGGCGGTGTAGAGCGCGCCCATGCCGTTGCCGAGCCCGGGCGCGACGTGAAGATTGACAACGCCCAGCGTCCGTTTTGCGCGCGCATACCCGTCGGTCATCGGCACGGCGGCAACTTCCGACAGGGCGACGATATAGCGGATGCTGCGAAGACGCTCGCACGCTTTGACGAGCGGGATCTCGGTGGTACCGGGATTTCCGAAGATGCACTCGACGCCGTTCTTTTCCAGCGTCGCCAGCAGATATTCGACGACTTTCATCAGTGATCGCGAGATGTGGCCAAACCGCGTAATGTAGCTGCTTCTTGATCGTTGTGGCGCCGATCTTTATCCTAGCGCCTCCGCAGCGAATCCTGTTCCCCACTCCGGCATCGATGAGCACATCACAAAAATCGCACGAGGATCCCCACGCCGAACTTCGCGAAGGCGTGCGCGCCGTGTGCAAGCAGTTCGACGGCGCGTACTGGCAGAAAGTGGATGAAGACCGCGCGTACCCGGAAGACTTCGTCGACGCGCTGACGAAAGCGGGGTGGCTCTCGGCGCTCATACCCGAGGAGTACGGCGGCTCGGGACTGTCGCTGACCGAAGCGTCAGTCATCATGGAAGAGATCAACCGCTCCGGAGGCAATTCCGGCGCGTGCCACGGGCAGATGTACAACATGGGCACCGTGCTGCGCCACGGATCGGAAGCCCAGAAACGTAAGTACCTGCCGAAGATCGCGACGGGCGAGCTGCGGCTGCAGTCCATGGCGGTCACCAAGCCCACCGCGGGAACCGACACCACGAAAATCAAGACGGTCGCAGTGAAGAAAGACGGCCGCTATGTCATCAACGGGCAGAAGGTGTGGACTTCGCGCGTGCAGCACTCGGAGCTCATGATCGTGCTCGCGCGGACGATGCCGCTTTCCGAAGTCAAGAAAAAGTCGGAAGGCATGTCGATCTTCATCGTCGATCTGCGCGAGGCGAAGGGACTCACCATCAAGCCGATACGGAACATGGTGAACCATGAGACCAACGAGCTTTTCTTCGACAATCTCGAAGTGCCCGCGGAGAACCTGATCGGCGAGGAGGGCAGAGGTTTCAAGTACATCCTCGACGGATTGAATGCGGAGCGCATTCTCATCGCGGCCGAGTGCATCGGCGACGGATACTGGTTCATCGATCGCGCGGCGAAATACGCGAGCGAGCGCGTCGTGTTCGACCGGCCGATCGGCAGGAACCAGGGCATTCAGTTCCCTATCGCGCGCGCTTACGTGAACGTCGAGGCGGCGAATCTCATGCGCTACAAGGCGGCCGCACTGTTCGACGCACACAAGCAATGCGGCGCCGAAGCGAACATGGCGAAGCTCCTGGGCGCCGATGCCTCGTGGGAGGCGGCGAACGCCTGTCTGCAGACGCATGGCGGTTTCGGTTTTGCGGCCGAGTACGACGTCGAACGCAAGTTCAGGGAGACGCGCCTCTACCAGGTCGCGCCGATCTCGACGAATCTGATCCTCTCTTACGTGGGCGAGCACGTTCTCGGGATGCCAAGGTCGTTTTAAATGCTTCCGCTCGAAGGCATCACCGTCGTTTCGCTCGAACAGGCTGTCGCCGCGCCGTTTGCGTCGCGTCAGCTCGCCGACCTCGGCGCACGCGTTATCAAGATCGAGCGGCCACAGGTGGGCGATTTCGCCCGCGACTACGACCAGTCCGTGAGAGGCCACTCGGCGTACTTTCTCTGGCTCAACCGCTCGAAGGAAAGCCTTACGCTCGACGTGAAACACCCGGAAGCTTCCAGAATACTCGGTCAGCTCATGGCCCGCGCCGACGTGTTCATCCAGAACCTCGCACCGGGAGCCGCGAAGCGCCTGGGGTTAAGCGCGGAGGCGCTGCACGCAAAGCACCCGCGCCTCATCGTGTGCGACATCTCGGGGTATGGCGACAGCGGTCCCTATGCCCACAAAAAAGCGTACGACCTGCTCGTGCAAAGCGAGGCCGGTGTCCTGTCGGTCACCGGCACCGAAGAGGCGCCGAGCAAAGTCGGCATTTCGATCACCGATATCGGGACCGGGCTTCACGCTTACGCGGCCATCCTCGCGGCGTTGTACGAACGGGAGCGCACGGGCAAAGGCCGACGCATCGAAGTGACCATGTTCGAAGCCATGGTCGAATGGATGGGGCACCCGCTGTACTACACGCATTTCGGCGGCAAGGCGCCCAAGCGCAGCGGTCCGGATCACGCTACGATCGTCCCTTACGGACGCTTCCGCGCCGGCGACGGCAAGCACGTGATGTTCGGTATTCAGAACGAGCGTGAATGGGCCGCCTTCTGCAAAGGCGTTCTGCAGCAGCCGGAGCTCGCGCGGGATCCCCGCTACGACAACAACACGAAACGCACGGCGGCTCGCGCAGAAGTGGTCGCGCTCATCGAAAGCGTGTTTGCCGGTCTCACTGCGGAACAGGTCATCGAGCGGCTCGATGCGTCGGGCATCGCGAACGCTCACCTCAATTCTCCCGAGGAGGTCTGGGACCACGTGCAGCTCAAGGCGCGCGAACGATGGCGCGAAGTGGAGTCGCCGGCCGGCACCTTGCCTGCGGTTCTTCCACCGGCCTCGTTCAGCGGTGTGGAACCACGCATGGATCCCGTGCCTCGGATAGGCGAGCATACGGATGCAATCCTCGCCGAGCTGGGTTACAGCGCCGAACGTCTCGCTGCACTGAAGACCGAAGGCGCGGTTTGACGCATCGATGACTGCCTTCCTCGGCCTCGAGCCGGGTCGTTACGAGCTGCCAACGCCGCTCAGTGACGACGTCGCTCTGGTCGATCGCCTGCTTGGCATCGTACTCGAGGAGCAGGACGACGCGGCGATCCTTGCCATCGCGCGGCAGCTCGAGGCGAGCACCGATACGCTGGAGCCCCAGGCGCTGTTCGAGAGCATTCCGCAGCTGCAGGATGTGCGCGTGCTACAGCGTCTGCTGCGTGCCTACGCGGTGCTTTTTCAGCTGCTGAACACGGCCGAGCAGAAAGAGATCGTTCGCGTCAACGCCGAGCGCCAGGTGCGCGCAGGTGGTGCGCCGCGCGCGGAATCGATCGCGGAAGCGATCCGGACCCTGCGGGATTGCGGAATCTCCGCGGAGGACATGCGAAGGGTCATACGGCGACTCGACGTCTGCCCGACGCTCACTGCGCATCCAACGGAAGCGCGCCGCCGGTCGGTGCTGGACAAGCTGCAAAGCATTGCGCACGCCTTGATCGCCCGCAGCACACCATCTGCGTCATGCATGGACGGCCTGGCCGATTCCGAGGACAACGTACGTGAGATTCTGCGCACGCTGACGGCGCTCTGGCAGACCGACGAGCTTCGTGCGTCGCCGCTGACGGTCACCGACGAGGCGGCGAACACACTGTATTTCCTCGAGCATTCGATCGTCGAGGTGGTCTCCCGGCTGCACGACGACCTTCGGGCGGCGCTCGAGCAGAACTATCCGGGAGAGGCGTTCCACATCCCTGCTTTCGTGCGTTATCGCTCGTGGGTCGGCGGCGATCGCGACGGCAATCCCAACGTCACGGCGCAGGTCACGTGGGAAACCCTCGTCAGACACAAGACGCGGATCCTCGAACGCTACGTGCGCAGCGTCGAAGCGTTGCGCCGCGAGCTCACGCAAAGCGCGCGGCTCGTGGGTGTGAGCGAGGCACTGTTGAAATCCCTCGAAGGAGAGCGCGACAGGCTTCAGCCCTCCGAAACGCAGCTGCGGCGCTACCGGCTCGAACCGTATGCGCTGAAGCTCGTCTACGTGCAGACGCGGCTCGAGGCGACGCTCGAGCACGTGGAGAGGCTCGCTCAGCTGCCTTTCGATCGCTCTGATGAGCCGCCGCTCGAGGCGGCCTATCGGAGCGCCGACGAGTTTCTGGCGGACCTGCGGTTGATCGAGCGGAGTCTTCGCGAAAACCGCGGCGAGCGGCTCGTCGATTCCGGGCCGCTCGCGCGCCTCATCACACAGGTGACGACGTTCGGGTTCCATCTTGCGGCGCTCGATATCCGGCAACACAGCGAAGAGCACGAGCGGGCGGTCGAAGAGATGCTGTTCGCGGCCGACGTATTGCCAGCAGAGCGTCGGTACAGTGCGCTCGATGAGCGGGAGAAAGTGGAAGTCCTGCGGCGAGAGCTCTCGAGTCCGCGGCCGCTACTCGGTCGGGACTGGATCGGATCGGATGAAGCGCGCAGCGTCATGCAGGTCTTCGAGGTCGTGCGGCACGCGCAGCGGTGCCTCTCGCGCGAGGCGGTCACTGCATACGTGATCAGCATGACTCACGGCGTGAGCGACATGCTCGAAGTACTGCTCCTCGCGAAAGAGGCGGGTCTTTTCCGGTGGCGGCGCGATGCAGGCGAGCGTCGGCTGGAAAGCGACATCGATGTGGTGCCGCTTTTCGAGACCATCGACGATCTGCGCCACTGCGACGCGCTCATGCGCTCGCTCTTCGCCGATTCCGCGTATCGCGCGCACTTGAGCTCGCGCGGGACTTTTCAGGAAATCATGCTGGGCTATTCGGACAGCAGCAAGGACGGTGGATTCCTCGCGGCGAATGCCTCGCTGTACGACACGCAGGCGCGGCTGGCAGAAGTGTGCAGAGAGGCCGGTGTGGAAGCGCGGTTCTTTCACGGACGCGGCGGAACCGTGGGTCGCGGCGGCGGTCGTGCGAACCGCGCGATCCTTTCCCAGCCGCCCGGAAGCTTCGAGGGGCGCATCCGGTTCACGGAGCAGGGCGAAGTGATTTCCTTTCGCTATAGCCTCCTCCCGCTCGCGCACCGGCACATGGAGCAGATCATCAATGCCGCGCTGCTCGCCTCGAGCGAAAAGACGGCGCAATCGCCTCCACCGGAGCGGTGGCTCGCGGCGCTGCGGGATATGGCGGAGCACTCGCTCGGAACTTATCGCGAGCTCGTACATCACGATCCTGATTTCTGGACGTTCTATCGCCAGGCGACCCCGATCCAGTACATCAGCCGGCTTCCGATCGCATCGCGGCCGGCGTCCCGCTCACGCCAGCTCTCCGGGCTCGACGCGCTTCGGGCGATCCCGTGGGTATTTGCGTGGGTGCAGAGCCGATACGTCGTGCCGGGATGGTATGGCCTCGGCAGCGCGCTGAAAGCTTACGCGGAGACGGATCCGGAAAGACTTGCGACGCTGACCGCCATGTACCGCGACTGGCTTTTTTTCCGCATGGTGGTGAACAACGCGCAGCTCGAGCTCCTGCGCGCGCATTTGCCTACCGCGGCGCGCTACGCGAGGCGCGTCCGTCCACCGGAGCTCGGCGCGCGCATACACGGACGCATCGCGGAAGAGCACCGGCTTACCCGCGAATGGATACTTCGCGTGACCGAACAGCAGGACCTGCTCGGGCACGCTCCAGTGGTTCGCCGCACGGTCGAGCTGCGAAATCCCGCGCTTGGGCCGCTCAGCATGCTTCAGGTGGCGCTGCTCGATCGCCTCGAGCGGGAATCGGACGAGCACTCCGGTGCTGATCCGGCATGGCAGGAAGCGATGCTGCTCAGCATCACGGGAATTGCCGCGGCGATGCAGAGTACGGGGTGAGCCGCGCGCGGAGCATCAGGTAAACACACAGCGGCGCCAGCGCAGCCGCGAGGTGCTTCAGGCTGTGTCCGCTGATTGCGCCCGCCGTCGCAGAAAAGATCGCACCATCGGCGAATTCGCAGACTTTGGCGATCGCATAGAAAACGATCCCGAGGGCGAGGTAGCCGCGGTGCGGGTACCGTCCGGCGTACGCGAGCAGCATGTACAAGGTTGCAGCGAGCGGGCCGAACTGCACCCACGCGTAAAACCGCAGGTCATCCGAGTAATACCACCACACGACGCTGAAAATGCCTGTTGCGAGGGCGACGGGCAGGAGCTTTCTTTCGGCGTCGGGCGATACATGCTCGGCGACGAGCGCGGAGAAGAGCGCCATCAAAGCGATCGTCATCGGCAGACGATCCCAGACGAGCGTCTCGTGCGTGGGGTGAAGATGGTAATGCGCCGAGCCGAAGGCGATGAGCAGTATGCCGAGGAAGAACACCGCCCATGAGCGCGTCGCGCCGGGTACCCGCGCGGTGAAGAACAGGTGAAGGCCCAGCGCGCCGACGACCAGAAAGCCCACGTTGGTCGCGACGTTCACGAAGTTCGGTATTCCGAACAGAGTGCGCCCGTCGGCGAGCCCGTGATACGCGGAATCCTGTGCGATCGGACCCATCGTGACAAACACGACGACGAGAGGCGCGAGCATCAGCAACCCGAAGGTGAGATTGCGGGATTTCGCCGGCGTGCGTGTAAGCATGGTGTAAGTCTAGCGGAGACGAGCCTGACGTAAGCGCGCGCTTGCGATTGAACATGCGTTACACTGCCGCGAGCCCCCGACGGGCACGCCGGCACCACGATACTTGCGGATATCCAGATGAAGGCCACGAAGCATAAAACGCGTCTTCTTTCGGCTGCGGCGCTTGCCGTGAGCTGCACCTTAGCGGCAGCGGGCGCATCGGCAGAGGGCAGCTCGCCAGGAAAGCCCGTGTTCACAGAAGCCGAGGTGCAGACGATCCTGTCACACGGTCCGTGGCCCGCGCCGGCGCGGCCGGATCCGACGAACAAGGTCTCGGGGAAAGTCGCCGCCATCGAGTTCGGTACACGCCTTTTTTTCGATCAGCGCCTGTCGGGGCCCGGTGACTCGTCCTGCGGCAGTTGTCACGTTCCGGAGCGCCACTGGAGCGACAATCAGCGGCGTGGGATCGGCATGACGGAGCTCGACCGGAGAACGCTCACGCTCGCCAATTTGCGCGGCCAGCGATGGTTCGGATGGGACGGTGCGGCCGACAGCCTGTGGGCGCAAAGCCTGCGGCCGATGATCGATGACCGCGAAATGGCGGCAACGCCGCATCACGTAGCGCAGGTGGTGCGCGACGACGAACAGCTGAGCTGCCGCTACAGGAAAGCGTTCGGCGCACCGCCATCTCCGACCGACGATGAAGCGGTGTTCGTCAACGTCGGCAAGGCTCTCGCGAGCTTCATGGAAACGCTCGTGAGCGGACGCACGCCGTTCGATCAGTTCCGCGACAGTCTCGCGAGGGGTCAGTCGCCGGCGGCGGGCACGTATTCCGAGGCAGCGCAGAGAGGGCTGAAGATTTTCATCGGCAAAGGCGGCTGCACGAATTGCCACGCGGGCCCCAACTTCACGAACGGCGAATTCTTCAGCACCGGTCTTTCGCGCTTCGCGCCGGGCGGCAAGCCCGATCCGGGGCGAGCCCAAGGCGTGCGGCGCGTGCTCGAGAGCCGATTCAACCTGCTCGGGCCTTTCAACGACGACGCTTCGGGTGCGAGCACCGCGCATACGCGCACGGCGTCGGTCGAGAAAACGAGAACGGGCGACGTCAAGGTGCCTTCGCTGCGCAATGTCGTGCTCACCGCGCCATACGGACGCGACGGAAGCATCGACTCTCTTGCCGACGTCGTTCGCCACTATTCCGGGCTCGATCCCGTGCGACTCCACGCCAGAGCGGGTGCGCCCGGCCAGCCTTTGAATCTCACCGCACGAGAGAGTAGCGATCTCGTCGTGTTCCTCGAGTCGCTCAGCACGTTTACGAACGGCTGGCGGCCCGACGAGGGCGGCCGCTGTAATTGACCTGCCAAGGCGGGCGAGGTCCGACTTTTTGGGTTATCTCGGCCGCAGCCCCGCGTCCGACGCGACCTTCGACAACGTTTCCATCTGAGTGCGCAAGGTGCTCGCGCAGTCGTCGGAGGTCGTAGGCGTCGTGACGAAGCTGATCGCCTGCAGGCGTTCCTTAACGTCGGGGAGCTCGATTATCCGCGTCACCTCTTTGTTGAGCTGACTCACGATCGCGCGCGGCGTGCCTGCGGGCGCAAGCAGCGCGTGTGATGTTTCGGGCCGCTTGAATTCGGGCAGTGTTTCCGCGAGCGCAGGTACATCGGGCAGAACGGCCGTGCGTTGCGGCGTCGTGAGCGCAAGCGGCACGAGCTTTCCCTCTTTGATGAAAGGCAGCACGACACCCATCGTGCCCACGTGATAGTGGGCGCGTCCGGCGAGCACCTCGATCGTCGCGTCCGGCCCTCCTTTGAACGCGACGTGCACGACCTTGATGCCGGCGAGCAGATTGAACCGGGCGCCGCTCAGGTGGCTCGCGCTTCCCGTAGCGCTGGAAGCGAACACGATTTTCCCGGGCTGCGTCTTGGCGAGCGCGATCAGCTCTTTCACCGACTTCACGCCGAGCGAGGGCGTCACGACCAGCACGTTCGTGCTGAAGCCGATCTGCGTAATGCAGGCGAAGTCCTTGAGCGCCTCGTATGGCAAGCTCGGTTGCAGCGCCGTGCTGATCACGAAGTTCGGCAGCGCGTACAGGATCGTGTGGCCGTCAGGCGTCGCCTTCGCGACCATGCCGGCGGCGAGCGTACCGCCTGCGCCGGGGCGATTGTCCATGACGACGGGCCGGCCCCAGCTTTCGCTCATCTTCTGGGCGATTGTCCGCGCGATCATGTCGGGCTGGCTCGCCGGCGTGGTCGAAGCGACGAGACGGATCGGCCGGGCCGGGTACGGCTGGCCTGAAGGCTGCTGCGCCTGCGATATGCACGGCGCTGCCTCGAGCGCGACGCTCGTGACCAGCGCGATAGCGACGGTATGTCCTTGCGGTACCCGCATGCGGCTCGTCGCGTGTCGGTGCTCACCCCGGGAGCGATGAAGCCCAGTCTGAACCGCGCGATGGACGTTGGCAAGGCGCGATGCTTCAATGGGACTGCGGAGACGATCACGACGAAAGGAGGATGCGATGAGCGTCGCGGGCGAGCTTGCGGACTTCGTGATCCGGCAGCGCTACGTGGATCTGCCTTCCAACGCCACGGAGTACGCGGCGATGCTGATCTCCAGCACGATCGCGAGCGCGGCGCTGGGCTCGACGATCGAATCGTCGAGAATCATTCGCGCGCTGGAGGTCGAGCGCGGCGGCAAGGCCGAAGCGACGGTCTGGTTCGGTGCGGCGGAGAAGCTTCCGGTCGCCGCGGCTGCGCGCGTGAACGCCGTCATGAGCGATGCCGCGGCATCCGACGACAGCGATCTGCGCAACATCGTTCATGCAGGCACGACGGCCTGTGCCACGTCGCTTGCGATTGCCGAAAACACGGCGGCGAGCGGCGAAGACGTGCTTGCGGCCATCGTTCTCGGCTACGAAGTGGCGGGACGCATCAACGGCGCGATGATCGGCGGCCTGCAGAAAAAAGGTTTTCACGGCTCGATCGTCGCGAGCTTCGCCGGCGCTGTGGCGGCAGGACGCTTGATGCAATTGAGCGCCGGCCAGATGACGCATGCGATTGCGCTCATGGCGACTTCGATGGGCGCATTGCATGCTGCCGCCAACACGAGCACCGCCCGCGAATACCACGCTGGCGTCGCCGCGATGCTGGGTGTGAATGCGGCGCAGGCGGCCCGCATGGGTTTCGTTGGAGAAGCGAGCATCCTCGAGAGCGAGCGCGGCTTCTTCGACGTCTATGGCAACAAACCCGATGTCGCCGCTGTGACCCGCGGTTTAGGCGAGCGCTGGAGCATACTCAGCGACATGGGCATCAAGCTCGTGCCCGGAGGACACCCAAGCCACGCGACGGCCGAAGCCGCTGCCAACGCGGCGCGCGCGGGTGATGTCAGGCCCGATGAGGTCGAGACGATAAGCGTCGCGCGGCCCGGCTTGCCGGGTTTGACCGGACCCCGCTATCCGACCGATCTCATCGGCATCGCGCACAGCCCCGCGTACTTCGCCGCCGCCGGGGTTGCGGACCGCGACTACACCTGGGCACATGCTTTCGAAGACAAGATCAACGACCCCGTGATCCGCGGGCTGCTGGAAAAGGTGGAAGCGGCCGCTCCGCCGACGGAAAACCTGGAGCGCTACAGATCCGGTGCCATCGTGACCATTCGGACCCGGGACGGCCGCACGTATTCGAGCACCGTCTACGCTCCGAAAGGCGCAGCGATGCTCGGGATCGAGTGGCCGGACGTCGAACGGAAGTACCGCACGCTGGTGCCGCAGGCGGAATTGTCCGGGAACAATCTCGAGGCGAGCATGGACGTGATTCGAAATTTCCGGGAAGTGAAGAACGTCTCGGAGCTCGTTCGCCTGCTTCGGTAGTTCCGTCAATCTGCCGGCGACAGCACGTGAATCACGCGGCCGGCGATCATGTCCTTCACTTTCGCGGAATAAGCCGCCATGTGCGGCGCAGCCGCATGTGCTTTCAATGCCGCGGGGTCGCGCCACTTCTCGACGAAGACGAAAGTGTCCGGACCGAATTTCGTCTGAAAGCTGCCCATTCCTTCCGCATCGAAGGCGATGTTGTATTCGATGCAGCCGTCCTCGGCACGTACGGCGGGAATGTTGGCCCGGGCCGCTGCCAGCACGTTTTCCCGCTGGCCGGGTTTTGCGGTGATGATGGCGATGACGTGGATCATGCGGTTTTCTCCTGAGTTCTTCTTTGCTATCTGGATAGGGGTGCGCCCATGCCCTTGAACACGAGCTTCTGCAGCCCGGCGGCCGTCTGCGCAATGTAGAGGTTGCCTTTCGAGTCGGTCGCGATATGGTGTCCGGGTCCGAGCTGGCCAGGCACCTGAATCATACCGATCACTTCCAGTGTTTTGCGATCCAGCACGACGATGCCTTTGCCGCCGCCGACGCAAAGGTGCCGCTGCCCGCGGTCCGGAGACAACGCGAGATTGCGCGCGAACGACATGTTCGTCATGACCAGCTGCTTAAGGAACCTGCCGTCGTGCGTGAACATCTGCAGTCGGCGGTTCTCGCGGTAGGCGACATAGACCATGCCGTCGTTCGCGACGCGAATGGCGTGCACGACGTTGTAAACGGGGAGGCCCCAGCGCTTGTGATCCTGCTCCATGTTCAACGTCACGGCGGAAAGCGCATGCTTCCTCCCCTCGGCTGCGCGGGCTTACGCTATGTCGCTCGGCTCGGAGTGTCAATGCACCATACTATTTCGCGCATGCAGGATGGAACGAGGAGGGCACGATGAAACACCGTACGTTCGGCCGCAGCGGGATCGAGGTTTCCGAAGTCGTTTTTGGCGCGGGTGCCGTCGGCGGCATCCTCATTCACAAGGACGATGCGACAAAGCGCGAAGCGATCCGGCGGGCGCTCGACGGCGGGATCAACTGGATCGATACCGCCGCGCAGTACGGCAATGGCAAGTCGGAAGAAGCCCTCGGCTGGCTCCTGCCCGAGTCGGGTGCAATGCCCTACCTTTCGACGAAGTTCGGCCTCGATGCAGCGAACCTGAAAGATATTCCGGGACAGATCGAGGAACGCCTCGACGCAAGCCTCGCCCGCCTGAAGCGCTCATCGGTCGACCTGCTGCAGCTTCACAACCGGATCGGATCGACGGCTGGTGGGCGCGTCATGACCGTCGAGCAGATCCTCGGCAGGAACGGCGTGGCAGACGGCCTCGAGCGCCTCCGTGAGAAGGGACGGATT
>DASRIK010000042.1:0-7030 GCA_035650035.1 Burkholderiales bacterium
ACTCGCGATCTCGACATCGCATGGAATACACGCGAGCGCCTCCAGCCAGTAGCGCGCCACCAGGCCCGCGTGATAGCTGGTGCCGCACGCGAGTATCAGGACGCGTTCCGCGTCACGCAAAACGTCTTCCGCTTCGGCCCCGAATAGCTGCGGCGAGATGCCGCGGGCGTTCACCACGAGCTCGAGGGTATTCGCGACCGCCATCGGCTGCTCGAATATCTCCTTCTGCATGTAGTGGCGGTAAGGCCCGAGCTCGACATCGGCCGACGAGAGATTGCTCACGTGCACCGGGCGCTCGGTCTCTTTGCCGCTCGCGTCGATTACGCGTACGCCGTTGAGCTCCACTTCGGCGCAATCGCCTTCTTCGAGATAAATCACGCGCGAGGTGACTTGAATCAGCGCCGATGCATCCGACGCGGCGAAGTTTTCGCCCTCACCGAGCCCGAGGAGAAGCGGGGCGCCCATACGCGCAACGACCAGACGCTGCGGATCGTGTTCGTCGACGACGGCGATCGCATAAGCACCGACCAGTTCCTTTACGCTCGACTGCACTGCGTCGAGCAGGCCGGCGCCTTTCGAGACATGCGAATGCACGAGGTGCGCGATCACCTCGCTGTCGGTATCGGACGTGAATTCGTAACCGTCGCGCTGCAGACGGCGCCGCACTTCCTCATGATTTTCGATGATCCCGTTATGAACGACGGAGATCGTGCCGGACACGTGTGGATGCGCATTCCGCTCGGACGGCACGCCATGCGTGGCCCAGCGCGTGTGTGCGATGCCGACGCACCCATTGAGCCCGCGTTCGTCCGCTCGGGTGGCGAGCTCCGCCACTCGGCCGATGCTCCGCAAGCGCGTAAGTGTACCGTTCACGATTGCAATACCCGCGGAGTCGTAGCCTCGATATTCGAGGCGCTTCAGACCTTCGAGCAGGATCGGGACGACGTTACGCTCTGAAATTGCACCCACTATGCCGCACATATCACGCTCCCGATTTTTTCTGAGGCCGCTTCCAGCCGGTGATCGCTTTCTGCTTGACCCTTGTCAGCGCCAGCTCACCTTCCAGCACTTCGCGCGTGATGGTCGATCCAGCGCCGATCGTTGCACCCCGGCGCACGGTCACCGGGGCGACAAGCTGTGTATCGGATCCGATGAAGACGTCGTCTTCGATGATGGTCCGATGCTTGTAAGCGCCGTCGTAATTGCACGTGATCGTGCCGGCGCCCACGTTCACGTTCTTGCCGATGCTCGTATCCCCGATGTAGGCGAGGTGATTCGCTTTCGAGCCCTCGTCTATTTCGCTCGCCTTCACTTCCACGAAGTTCCCGATATGAACATCGGTGCCGAGGCGAGTACCCGGCCGTATACGTGCATACGGCCCGATTCTGCACCGCTCTCCGATGAAAGCGTCCTCGATGTGGCTGAAAGGCTCGATGCGCGCACCCGCGCCTATGGAGACATTCTTCAGGACGCAGTTCGCGCCGACATCCGTACCGTCCGCGAGACTCACGTTACCTTCGAAAACGCAGTTCACGTCGATGCGCACGTCTCGGCCGCAGGTCAGCTCTCCGCGCACGTCGAGCCTGGAAGGATCCGCCAGTGCGACTCCGCTGTCGAGCAGCCGTTCCGCATATTCGCGCTGATAGATGCGCTCGAGCTGCGCGAGCTGGGCGCGGCTGTTCACGCCGAGTGCCTCCCACGCACGTGCGAGCCGCACGCCTTCCACGGCGACGCCATCCGAGAGCGCGAGCTTGACGATATCGGGCAGATAATACTCGGCCTGCGCGTTATCGTTCGTAAGCCGTGCGAGCCAGTGCCCGAGCCTCGCCGTCGGTATTGCCATGAGGCCCGTGTTGACTTCGCGAATGCGGCGCTCGTCGCCCGTGGCGTCTTTCTCCTCGACGATGGCGCGTATGCCGCCCGATGAGCTTCGAACGATTCGTCCATACCCGGTCGGGTCGTCGAGCTCGGACGTGAGCACCGCCACCCGATCCGCGCAGGCGCCGACGAGCGCTTTCAGACTCTCGGGGCGAATGAGCGGCACGTCGCCGTAAAGGACGAGCGTAACCGGAGCTTCGGTGAGCAGCGGGAGCGCCTGCTGGACCGCGTGACCCGTGCCGAGCTGCGGTTCCTGGTGCGCAAAGGCAAGGTCCGCGCCCGACAGGGCCGTGCGCACGGTCTCGCCACCATGCCCATAGACAACGATTACGCGACGCGCGTCGAGAGCGCGCGCGGCATCGATTACGTGGGAAATCAGCGGGCGGCCGGCGAGGGGATGCAGGACTTTGGGCAGTTGCGAGTGCATCCGCTTGCCGAGCCCCGCCGCAAGGATGACGACGTTCAGGGACATCCGCGCAATTATGTCATAGGCCCTCGGCGACCCGGCTCGTCACATACCGGAACAAGTTCACCTGCTGCTGTGCGTCCAGGTGAAGTCCGGCTTTCGTTCGGCGCCATAGCACATCGTCCGGGTGCCGCGCCCACTCGTGCGTCAGGAAGTAATCCACTTCTCGCGCATAGAGATCCGCGCCGAAATGCACACCCAGGTCCTCTACGCCATGCGCGCCATCCAACACGGTTTCGGCGCGGGACCCGTGCCGCCGTACGAGCGCATCGATGAGGCTGCGCGGCAGGCCGTGATAGCGGCGGGCAACCGAGGCGACATAGTCCGCTACATCGGTCGAAACAAGCGCGCCGCCAGGCAGCCGCGCGTCGGCCGTCCACGATCCGCCGATCGTCGGGAACCACGGCCGCAGTTTCTCGAGTGCGCGTTCGGCAAGTCTCCGATAGGTCGTGATCTTTCCGCCGAACACCGACAGCAGCGGCGCTTCGTGAGCCTCGCCCTCGACCCGCAACAAATAATCGCGCGTGATTTTCGAAGGATCGTCGGTGCCGTCGTCGACGAGCGCGCGCAGGCCGCAATAACTCCATTTCACGTCGGCCGGCTGGACCTGACGCGAGAAGTAGCGGTTTACGGCGCGGCAGAGATAGGCGATCTCTTCCTGCGTCACGCTGCAGTCGCCGGGCGCGCCGCGATGCTCGATGTCCGTCGTGCCGACGAGCGTGTAATGCGTCTCGTACGGGTAAGCGAAAACGACCCTGCGATCGTCGTTCTGCAATATGCATGCATGCTCGCCCGGATACAGCCGCGGCACGACGATATGACTGCCTTGCACGAGTCGAACGTGCGAGCCGGAAGCCTGGCCCGTGACGCTCACCAGGAAGTCGGTAACGAACGGTCCGCTGGCATTGACCAGCGCGCGCGCTTCGACGTGTGTGTCTGCACGTTCGCCCGCGAGGCGCGCGCGCCAGCACGCGCCGCTTCGCTCCGCAGAGACGCATTTCGTTCGCGGGTAAATGGCCGCCCCGGCTTCTGCGGCAGCCAACGAATTGGCGATGACCAGCCGCGCGTCGTCGACCCAGCAGTCCGAGTAGATGTAGCCCTTTTTGTATTCGGCGCTGAGGCCTTCGCCGAAAGGCGACGTGGTGAGGTCCACCGCACCCGAGGAAGGCAGCGTCTGCCGCCGCGCCAGGCGGTCATATAGAAGCAGACCGGTTCGGATCATCCATGCCGGCCGCAACTCGCGTGCGTGTGGCATGAGGAAGCGCAGGGGCCGCACGAGATGCGGCACGTTGCGCAGCAGGATTTCACGTTCGGCCAGCGACTCGGCTACGAGCCTGAATTCCAGATGCTCGAGATAGCGCAGTCCGCCGTGTATGAGCTTGCTGCTCGCAGAGCTCGTGCCGCAACCGAGGTCGCCTTGTTCGGCGAGAATGACGCGCAGGCCACGGCCCGCGGCATCGCGCGCAATGCCGACGCCGTTGATGCCGCCGCCGACGATGAGGACGTCGCACTCTTCCACGCCGCTAGAGCTCGCTCGCGTGGGCGACCCGCGACCTCAGCGACGCTTGCGAAGCTTCTGGATGGCCGCGAGCTGTGCGACAGCGGTTGCGAGCTCCGCCTGCGCTTTCGCGATCTCGAGCTTGGACGTGCGATTCTGCATCGCTTCCTCGGCGAGCCGCTTGGCTTCGAGCGCCTTGGCTTCGTCGAGGTCGTGGCCGCGGATCGCGGTGTCTGCGAGAACCGTAATCGCTTTCGGCTGGACTTCCAGTATCCCGCCGGCCACAAAAATCAGCTCTTCTTCTCCGCCATCCGCGGGCCTGATTCGCACTTCGCCGGGCCGGATGCGCGTGATGAGGGGCGTATGACGGGGATAGATGCCGAGCTCACCAGCCTCGCCGGGCAGCACGACGAATTCCGCTTCGCCCGCGTAAATCGATTCTTCGGCGCTGACGACGTCGATGTGAATGGTATTGGCCATTACTGAAGTGTCTTCGCTTTCTCGAATGCTTCTTCGATCGCCCCGACCATGTAGAACGCCTGCTCGGGGAGCGCGTCGCACTCGCCTTCGACGATCATCTTGAAGCCCTTGATCGTGTCCTTGAGCGAGACGTATTTGCCGGGCGATCCGGTGAACACTTCGGCCACGAAGAACGGCTGCGAGAGGAACCGCTGGATCTTGCGGGCGCGCGCGACGGCGAGCTTGTCTTCGGGAGAGAGCTCGTCCATGCCGAGAATCGCGATGATATCCCGAAGCTCCTTGTAGCGCTGCAGCGTCGACTGCACGGCGCGGGCTACGGTGTAGTGCTCTTCGCCGACCACGTGCGGGTCGAGCTGGCGCGACGTGGAATCGAGCGGATCGACCGCGGGATAGATTCCGAGCGAAGCGATGTCGCGCGAAAGCACCACCGTCGAATCGAGGTGGCCGAACGTCGTCGCGGGCGACGGGTCGGTCAGGTCGTCGGCGGGCACGTACACCGCCTGGATCGAGGTGATCGAGCCGGTCTTGGTCGAGGTGATGCGTTCCTGCAGACGACCCATTTCCTCGGCGAGCGTGGGCTGATAACCCACGGCCGACGGCATCCGGCCGAGCAGCGCCGAGACCTCCGTGCCCGCCAGCGTGAAGCGATAGATGTTGTCGATGAACAGCAGCACGTCGCGACCTTCATCGCGGAAGAACTCGGCCATCGTGAGACCGGTGAGCGCAACCCGCAGGCGATTGCCCGGCGGCTCGTTCATCTGCCCGTAGACGAGCGCGACCTTGTCGAGCACCTTCGAGTCCTTCATCTCGTGATAGAAGTCGTTCCCCTCACGAGTGCGCTCGCCCACCCCCGCGAATACCGAATAGCCCGAGTGCTCGATCGCGATGTTGCGGATGAGCTCCATCATGTTGACCGTCTTGCCGACGCCGGCGCCGCCGAAGAGCCCGACCTTGCCGCCTTTGGCGAACGGGCAGATCAAGTCGATCACCTTGATGCCTGTTTCCAGCAGCTCCTGGGAGGGCGCGAGGTCCTCGAACTCGGGCGCGTTGCGATGTATCGACATCGTCTGCTCAGCGCCAATGGGACCTGCTTCGTCGATCGGGCGTCCGAGCACGTCCATGATGCGCCCGAGCGTCTTCGGGCCCACGGGGACGAGGATCGGAGCGCCGGTATTGACCACGCGCATGCCGCGGCGCAGGCCTTCGGCGGAACCGAGCGCGATCGTGCGCACGACGCCGTCACCGAGCTGCTGCTGAACTTCCAACGTCAAGTCCGAGCTCTCCGCGTCGAGCTTCAGCGCGTGAAATACATGCGGCATGTTGTCGCGTGTGAATTCGACGTCGATCACCGGCCCGATGCATTGAACGATCGTTCCTGATTCCTTGGTTTGAGCTTCTGCCATAGCGTTTCCCTGACTCGTCTTTTCGATATCCCGTTAAACCGCTGCCGCCCCGCCCACGATCTCGGAGAGCTCCTTGGTGATCGAGGCCTGGCGCGACTTGTTGTAGACCAGCGTGAGCTCGTCGATGACGTTGCCTGCGTTATCCGACGCCGACTTCATCGCGACCATGCGTGCGGATTGTTCGGAAGCCATGTTTTCCGCGACCGCCTGATAGATCAGCGCCTCGATGTAGCGCGTCAGCACCTGATTCAGTACCGCCTCCGCGTCGGGCTCGTAAATGTAGTCCCACGTCCCGACCGGCGTTGCGCTGCCGGTCTCCTGTGAGACGCTCATGTGTTCCGCCGACAGTGGCAGAAGCTGCTCCATGACGGGCTCCTGCTTCATCGTATTGATGAACCGGGTATAGAAGATCATCAGCCGGTCGAAGCGATCGGCCGTATAGCCGTCGAGCATGACTTTCACGGCACCGATGAGCTTCTCCATGTGCGGCCGGTCGCCCAATCCGACCACCTGCGAGACGACATTTGCGCCGAGCCGTTGCAGGAACCCGAGGCCTTTGCTGCCGATCGCGCAGGCCTCGATGTCTTCGCCCTGAGCTTCCCACTCGCGCATCTTGTTGAGCGCGAGGCGCAGCACGTTCGTGTTCAGACCACCGCACAGGCCTTTGTCCGCGGTCACGACGATGATTCCAACCCGCTTGACCGAATCGCGCTCGACGATGAAGGGATGGCGGTACTCGGGATTCGCGCCGCTGATATGCGCGGCGACGTTCCGGATTTTCTCGCCGTACGGCCGCGCCATGCGCATGCGCTCCTGCGCACGGCGCATTTTGGAGGCGGCGACCATTTCCATCGCCTTCGTGATCTTGCGCGTGTTCTGCACGCTCTTGATCTTGGTGCGGATCTCTTTGGATCCCGGCATCTGGTTAACCTTTCTGTACCTAGCAGGCTCGCGCCTGCTATTTGCGCCTTCCTAAGCCTCGCATGCTCAGACGAGAGTGCTAATCAGCGTCCGAGTGTTACGTTCGCGGGGACCCCGTCTTCGACGCCCCCGCTCACCGGTACGACCTAAGGTGCTAATAGGTGGCGGTAGTCTTCCACTCCTTCATGCCCTGGTGCAGCTTCTCTTCGTCGTCCTTCGAGAGGTCCTTCGTGTCTTCGATCCGCTTCACGAGGTCCGGCGACTTGCCCTTGACGTAGTCGCGCATGGATTTTTCCGCGGCGAGCGCTTTTTTCACGTCGATGTCGTCGAAGTAGCCGTTGTTCACCGCGAAGAGCGTGAGTGCCATCTCCCATACCTGCAGCG